>JAKAAS010000510.1 GCA_021802225.1 Bacillota bacterium | reverse complement strand
TACGCTATTTCCGCGATGCGAAAAAAAAAAAAAAAAAAAAAAATGAAAAAATGTTTTTTTGTTTTTTTTGATGCTCTTTTGTTCTTGCCAGTAATTGTCAGATATTTAACAAAACGGGGCTTTTGTCAAGGGGATATCCAAGTTCTACCACTTGTTGATCGGGTCGGGCGATTCGCAAAGTGTTCGCAAAAAAAACAACCACCACGCATCGTCAAAAATGGCCCAAAAAGAGACCGGAGAGAAATCACGAAGGGATTCATCCACGGCAACGCGTTTTGTGCCACCACGGAGCATCTAGGGCCGAATGCGGCGATTATACCACAAACATCCAATCCGTTACGGGATAGAACGCGCGGTGAGCCAAAATTTTTTGGTCGATTTCCGAAAAAATGGTTGACAGAAAAACCATGCCACTGGATAATAGATACAACATCTTGTATTTACAACACAGGAGGAGGGACCAGCGACCAATGATACGACAAGGTAAGCGTTATGGAAAGAATGTCTCGTTCCAACTTCGCATTACTCAGGACTATCTTGACGCTTTGCGGGCGCTGTCCGAAAAGACCAGTAAGCCCATTTCGGTGTTAATGAATGAAATGTTCGATGAATATTTTGCCGAGTTTGTGAGAAAGCAGGCTTAACCGCAAAAAGAAAATCCCCCGATGGTTAGCGCCCCTGGGGATTTTCGGAAAACAGTGCTTTGCCTTTACTTTGCGGTATACGGGTTGCCCCAGGCATCAAGTTTGACCTTGATCGCAGCTAGAGCGGGCCTCGAAGAGGCTTAATGACCCTCGATGGGACATTTTGCGTCCACTGGAATTATTTTGCCTCATTTTGCCCCGGCTTGCAAGCGGGAGTATTAGGAAAAAAATCCCCGAGTTCACCGGGGAATCCATCGAAAGGAGATATCGTATGTCGTTGATTGCTTCGGCCTTATCATATCACGAGCAATCCCTATCCGTCATCCCCGTCAACCGCGGCGACAAACGCCCTCATTGTGATTGGCAGCTCTATCAATCTCAGCTGGCGACGGCAGGCGAAATCCGGAGTTGGTGGGAAAAGTGGCCGGAGGCGAACGTCGCGGTGATCACCGGGTCTATTTCGGGACTCGTGGTCCTCGACATCGACGGTCCCGAGGCTGCCCAACGGATTCGAACTTGGCTGGCAGACCGGGAGGCTGATATGCCCGTGACCCCGACCGTCAGAACAGGGCGCGGCTGGCACTATTATTTCGCCCATCCGGGGGTTCCCACCCCCAATGCCAGCCGTTGGCAGGGACTGGATGGCATTGATATTCGCGGGGATGGCGGATATGTGGTGGCCCCCCCTTCCATCCATGCCAATGGTAAGACGTACCAGTGGGTGCGTTCTCTCGAATGGCACGACTTGGCCCCTTGTCCCGATTGGTTGCTGACTACGGCACCACATGACGAGCCCGGGGCTCGAAATCGTAACTATTGGTCTCAACTCATGACGATGCAGTGCTTCGAAGGCTCCCGGAATTCCACTCTTACCCGTTTGGTTGGCCACTGGTTGGGCAATCCCCAGCTGGACCCACATATGGTCGAACTGGCCGCTCTCGGTTGGGGTCTGACCCGGTGTGATCCGCCCTTGTCCGTGGGCGAAATCCACACGACGGTGGATTCGATCGCGAAACGCGAATTGACCAAAAGGAGGGGGATCCGTGTCTAATCCCATCGACGACTTAGCCACATTGCTTGACTCTGACCGGGCGGAAATACCCGCCCCAATCGATTGGACGGGCCATCAAGTAGATATTCGGGCAGCCTTTACCGGCCAGAAACACCCTCTCGATTTTGTCCTCCCGGGTTTGTTGGCCGGAACCGTAGGCGGTCTTTTCTCCCCCGGGGCTACCGGCAAGACCTTCCTCGCGCTTGAAGTGGCTTTGGGCATTGCGGCTCCAGAGGCCGAAGCTCAACTGCTCAATTTGCACGAACCCCAAACGGGGCGGGTCGTTTTTCTCTCCAAGGAGGATCCGCCCGAAGTGCTCTGGAATCGCCTGAACGATTTGGGCCATCTCATTCCCTCAGGGGCCATGGCGCAGGTAGCTCGCCATTTGGATGTGGTGAGCCTGCTAGGGACGCCGATGGATATTATGGAAAACCACCCGTTTCTGGATGTGGCTGAGTACTGCGCAAATAGTCGGCTAATTATTATTGATACCCTCCGCCGATTCCACAATCGCGACGAAAATGATAACGGGGCGATGACGGAATTGATCGCTCGCCTCGAAGAACTGGCGAAACACACCGGGGCTGCCATCTTGTTCTTGCATCATGTCTCGAAGAATACCGCCCGGAACGGCACTGTGGACCAGTTTTCAGGCCGGGGGGCTTCGGCTTTGACCGATAATGCGCGTTGGGGGGCCGTGCTGTCCACCATGACCGATGACGATGCGAAAGGCTTGGCCGGGACGGATGAAGGCTATCAGGACCGACTTCTGCAGAACCAGCGACGTTACGTCAAGCTGTCCTTTATCAAGCTGAATTATTATCTGCCCCTGGAGCCCCGCTGGTTCTACCGCACGGACACCGGCATTCTTGTGCCTAAGGATTTGTCCTCGAACACCACAAATGATGTCCCGATTCCAGAGAGACAGCCGGATGATGATGATTCGGTCACCATTTATAAGGGAGTGCGAATACCCGATGACTTCTAGGAAATCTCTGAAGAAAACCCCGAAAAAAAATTTCGGCACGAACCAG
>JAKAAS010000013.1 GCA_021802225.1 Bacillota bacterium | reverse complement strand
CCCGGGTTGGCCGGCGCCGAGTCGGGGTGGGCCAAGCCGGACCCCCGCATCTTTTCTCTGGTGCCGGGTTTAGGAATGCATATTGGCGACCGTGCCGCCCATGACGTCTTAGGAGCCCGCCGGGCTGGAATCCGGAGCGTGCACCTTATCCGGCAGGCCGAGCCCGCTGGCGGTGGGGACGTTCTGTCGCCTTCGTCCGCTCTCCCGGATTTTACCGCCACCTCCCTGCAGCAGGTTCCAGAGTTGCTGAGGCGGTGGCAAAAAGGCTAAGATGAAGCCGTGTCCGCTCGCAGGAGCAGGAGCACGGAAAGGCAGGAACCCCATGGATGGCATTCTGATTGGCGGCAAGCGATTTGTCCACGAAACGGAAATACGGGTCCGGTTTTGCGAAACGGATGCCAACCGCCACGTGAGTCAAGTGTCTTATATCATCTATTTTGAGCAGGCCCGCACGGAATTCATCGACACCCTCGTCGGAGAGGGATTCGATTGGTGGTCAGCAGGATTTTCGCTGGTCCTAGCTCAGCAGTCGGTCAGCTACCTGGCCCCCGCCTACTACCGCCAGACCCTGATTGTCTATACAGGCGTCGCGGCCATCGGCCGCTCTTCCCTGAATCTCTACCACCTGGTCATTGACAAGGAGTCGGGAACCCTTCTGGCCAATCAGGAAAGCACCGTGGTGCTGATTGATGCCCACTCTCAGAAGAGCCACAGCTGGCCCGACAGCTTCCGGGCCACCGTCACACCCTTGCTCCCCGAAGAGTGAGACGCTGGCGCGGAGATTTTTTTAGTACTTCGGCGCCGCTGGTTTTTGATATCCGAACGGCCACTTCCAGTTCAAGCCAAAGACGCTTTGAAACAGCGGCTGGACGGCCGGGTCCTTGATCTTGAAGTACTGGTCGTAAATCGCGCGGGCGACAAACCCTGAGTCCGCGCCCCAGTTCCCTTCGCGGATATAGACGAGAACAAGAATGGTGGGGTGCGGCATCGGGCCATAAGTCAAGAAGAAGGCATTATAGTTGTTGGACTGGCCGACCACCTGCGCCGTGCCCGTTTTCGAGGCGACGGGCACGGGAAGCCCTGCCAGTGCCCCATAGCCTGTCCCGGAGACTCCTTTAGCGATGTCAGGGTCCTGGGCGGACAGTTCCATGCCCTGATGAACCGCGTGAAAATCGGAATAGGGCACATTAATCTTGCCCTGCACCACCGGCTTGAACGTCTTCACCACCTTGCCGGAAGGCGTGGTGATCTGGCTGACCACATGGGGCCAGTACAGGGTGCCCCCATTGGCAATGGCCGAATCGGCCCGGGCCAGAGCAATCAGAGAGTAGCGGGCAATGCCCTGGCCAATGACGGTATTCAGATTCCAGCCCCAGGTCCAAGGACCCTGCCCGGACGCATCCAAGCGTTTGGGCGTCGGAATCTGACTGGTGATTTCATCCGGCAAGTCTATTCCTGTCGGCTTGTTCAGCAAGAATGTGCGCATCCAGTGGTCCATGGTCTGAATGCCCATGTCATAGCCTAAGGTATAGAAAAAGACGTCATCAGACAATCCTAACGCCTGCGCGATATTCAGCCAACCGAATCCCGGCGCGTACCAGTTGCCGAATGCCCGGTCCTTGGGAAAATAGCCGGGGTCAAAAATTTCTGTGGTAGGGGTCACGACTCCCGACCCTAAAGCGGCAATGGCCATAATGGGTTTAAATACGGAACCGGGTGCGAACCACCCGGAAATCGCCTCGTCGATGAAGGGGCTGATTCCTTGCTTAATCAGGGGGCTCGACATGAGCTGCGCGTAATAGCTGCTGTACTCTTTGGGGTCGGTGGGGATGAGCTTGTTGGGATTATAGGTCGGGAGGCTGGCCATGGCCAGAATGTCCCCGTTGTTGGGATTAATGGCAATGACCGACCCCTGCACCGCCCCGGTGCTGTGCGAAAAGGCTACCCGCGAATTCTGCATCGCTTTCATGACGTAGGCTAGGGAGTTTTGCGCCGTTTCTTCCAGCTGCCAGTTGATGGTTAGGTGCAAAGTGTCCCCGGGCACCGGACCCGATTTGCTCAGCAGTTTTTCCAGCTGGCCCTGGCGGTTGACCTCAGCATATTCACCCCCCGCGTGCCCGTGCAGGTACTGATTGTACTCTTGCTCCAAACCTGCCGCCCCTACAATCGAAGTCATCGAGAATCCCTTGTTCTTCAGCTGCTGATATTCGGCGGCATTGATTTTGGACGTATAGCCGATAATGTTCCCCATCAGGTTGCCGTAGGGATAGTAGCGGACCGCAATCGGCTGAATCCGCAGATTAGGCAGGTCATTGATGTTTTCTTCGATTTTGGTCATTTCACCCGCTGTCAGCCCCGAGGTGATCACCAGGGGATCATAAGCCGGCAACTGGCTGATTTGCTGCGCAATGACCTTTTCCAGTGAAGCCGGGGATTCTCCGAGTTCCTGGCTTAACAGGGCCAGCTCCGATTGCGGCATGGGCTGGCCGTTAGCGAGGTAATACAGTGTCCAGGACGGGCGCGACGTCGCCACGACCTTTCCGTCCGCAGTCACAATATTACCTCGTGGCGCCGGAATCGGCAGTTTTCTCAGCGTGTCCGCCTGAGCCAGCGTCTGATAATGCGCGCCTTCCTTTACCTGCAGGTACCAAAAGCGCGTCCCTACCACTCCGAATGCGGCCGTAACCAAGGCCATCAATACAAGGCTGCGGTTACGGGTCTGACGGTTGACCATTGCGTGATATCCCCCCTGTTGTCTTATATTCATTGTAAACGGTTTGCTTGCGTTCCGGTTGCCCGATTAAAATTTACCAGCAACCGTTTCCCAAACTTGCTCGGTTACTTTATACAAGAGGAACATGAGAAAAGCATCAAGACGCTGGTGAGTTCCCGGACAGCCCTGAGCCCGTTGCGGTTCTTTTCTGGACATCGCAGGCCATGTTGTGGCATGATTGCATTGGAATGATTTTAAGGAGGCGGTATGACTATGCGCATCCCGGTTGACGAACCCTTCTGGATTGGCGACCGCTGCTTCACGCCTGAAGATGTGCGTATTATTCAAGAGACGGTATACCGCTGCCGGCGTTTGAGCCGGCAGGAAATCACGGCCACGATCTGTGAAAACCTGCCCTGGAAGGCGCCAAATGGGCGTCTCAAACTGGCCGCGTGCCGCGAGCTCCTCGCCGACTGTGAGGAGCAGGGTTTGCTGACCCTCCCTCCCAAGCGCCGCACCGGGTCCAGCTCAAGCGTTCAGGAATCGCACGCTCCCCCCATTCCCGGGTTCCCCCTGGCCACCTCTTTAGGATCTATCCGGCCAGTGACTCTCGACGCTGTGGCTCCCAGGGAATTGCGTACATGGAACGCCACGATGGCTGCCTGGCACCCGCTCGGCTACCGCCGCCCAATTGGGGCGCACCAGCGCTACTGGATTCGCGCCCATGTGGGTCCAGACCGCCAGATCCTAGGCGCCTTGCTGTTTGGAGCCGCTGCGAAGGCGGTGGCAGCGCGGGATGCCTGGCTCGGCTGGACGGCCGCAGAGCGCTCCCGGTTCCGGTGGCGCATTGTCAACAACAACCGCTTTCTGATTCTGCCCGGCATTCAGGTGCCCCATCTGGCCAGTCATGTGCTGGGCCTGGCGGCGCGCCAATTGCGGGCGGACTGGCAAGCCCGCTACGGCTACCAGCCCGTGCTGTTGGAAACCTTTGTGGAAGCCCCTTGGGCAGGCACCTGTTACCAGGCGGCCAATTGGCAGCTCTTGGGTGAGACGGCTGGCCGGGGCCGCCAAGACCGCTTCCACGAATCGCCGACCTCCATCAAGACACTGTGGGTCTACCCGCTGGGCCGGCGCTGGAGATCTCAACTGTGCGTGTCGGCTCCCGAGCCGCCGGAGGAGGACGATGATGAGGATGATGGCTGGCACTGAGACGGGGGCGCACGCCCGTCTCCGTCTTCAGGCATCTGTTGAGCCTGCTCTTCTCCGCCGGTCCCCTGTCTGCTGGAGAGGTGGGCGCAACACTCCATTCTGGGCGGGACGGGGAATCGCCCATGACGCCTGTGGCCAGTTGGAGCCGCGGGCCAGGCATTCCAGTTTTTGCTGACGGCGTAGTTTGGTCCGTCCGGATTGGGAAAAGGGTCATCCGGATTTTATGATTGATCGCTCCTTCCGACAAGCATTCGTCATGCGGAGGCAAATCCGGATTATGTGATTGATTCGGCTGCCTATTTGCCCGAAGTCACGAATTCGATGCTAGCAATCCTTAAGGAGATTGGACGGGCCGGATAGCCAGTGAGCCAAATCGTCTGAGAAAACGCGAGGAAACCTTGATTTGCTGGGCGCACGCCGTATGATAAGAGGAAGAGGGACGTTGCATGCCGCAGACCGTGAATATTCCTGAACGCTTACCGATTGCGATCGATCCGGACGGCTTGACGGGACTGTGTCATCTTTATGGGATTCGGGAGTTGGCGCTCTTCGGGTCGGTCTTGCGCGACGATTTTACGTCCCAGAGTGACGTCGACGTGCTCTATGAAACAGGCTCCACGTCACCCATCCGGTCGCTGTTTGACGTGGGGCGTTTGGTCGGTGACCTCGAGGAGCTATTGGGACGTCGTGTCGATGTGGCCAACAAGCAACGGCTCTATCCCCTATTGCGGGAGGAAATTCTTTCGACCCGGCGAGTGATTTATGCCGAAACGTGATAACTTCACCACGGTGACCCATATCGCGGAGGCTGTCGAACGTATCAAGCGCTGGACGGAGGGGATTTCGCCCGAAGAGTTCCGGGATGATGAACTCCGGCAAAGCGCTATTATGCGCCAACTGGAAATCTTTGGGGAAGCGGCAGGCTGGCTGACGGCGGAATTCCTCCAGACTCATGCGGACGTCCTACCATGGATTGCTTGAGCGACGGATTGGTTTATATCGTGCATCCCGATTTCGAGGCTCCCGGCGGCCGACGGCTCATAATCCAGACTGCCATTGGCCAACTTTTCGACCAGGATATAATCTGTGGTGCGGTAGCCCACATCCACGGCCAGGCGGCCCCCGGGCTTAAAATCGGTTGCGGACAACATCGGATCCGCCACGGCGACACCATAAGGAATTCAAACCACCAGCTGGCCCGGCCACTGCACCACTCCACCACATCCTGTGAGCGCTTCGCAAAAGGCTTTCCGTTGCGGGCTGAACCACCTCAGAGGGAGGCCCATAGCCAACTGAACGGGCTACGGCTCCAAGTTGCGCGGCGGCAATCAGAATCAAGCGCAGGGTATCTAAGTCAGCGCTTTCGGCACGACTCCAAAGTGGCGTAGCGTGGCGCGGGCTGATTCTTCATAGAGAAAACGGCTGTCCTTCAATCCTCGTGACTTCGGACTTCCCGAACTCTCCCGAGTCAATATCAGCGGGCGCAGAGCAAATCAGGGAAGGGGACAGCACCCGTCGCCCTCTCCGATAGGCCCTTTACGTATGCGTGTCCTGCATCAATGGCGATTTGGATACAAATATCTCCTAATTAGTAGAAAAGACCCGCGGTCCTGAACCAACGGCGAGGGAGTCAAAATAGGCCCGTGGCCGAACTCGCGATTAATAGACAAAGGGAATGAGGCGCCAGGTGCTCTTCGCATAGTCGTCATAGGCAGTGCCCAACGCTCGGTGCAGGGCATATTCTTCCACACGAATGCGGTACAACAAACCGATTAAGGGAATGATAGCGAATACCAATAACGACAGAACGCCGCGAGACGACAAGCCTATCCCTATAAACGCAAGCCATGCTCCTGTGTACGACGGGTGCCGAAGCCAGCGATACGGACCGCGACGGACTAAAGCGTGCTGATCTTGGATGACGACCTGTGGGGTAAAAAACCGGCCTAAGACCCGGATGGAATACTGGCGGAAAATGATGCCCATGACTAATAGGGCGATTCCAGCCATTCTTAGCTCTACCGGGATGAGGGGATTCCATGCCCGTCCCCAAAACCCTATAGTATCGGAGAGCAGGAAAGCCGCGGCGACGGTCATCCAAATCACCCGAAAACTCCCTTTGTCCTGGCTTGGGGTGGATGGTAAGCGATGGCGCATGATGGCAATGACCTCAAGGATTAGCCAAATGAGTAACACGCCGTTGACGATAGACGTAATCACTGCGGCCTCGCCTCAGTTTCTTGCAATTTAAAGAGTTGGTACAATCGGGTGAAGGCCTGATGGAGCGCGACCTCGTCGGTTTCCGATAACGAAGCACCAAATAACTGGTGCCAGACGTCCGATTCCGATGTAGCCAAAGGCGCGGCCAATGTTTTGGTCCATCCCGCAGACGGCGCGAGGCGCGACAGACGCCGGTCTCGAGAATCTGGAACGCGATAGAGCCACCCTTGTTCAATGCCATGCTTAACGGCTTTGGATACCATGCTTTGCGGTAATCCCAAAGTTCGAGCTACCTCTTGGATACTTTGCCCGGGGTTTTCTACGATTTCTCGCATCACCACCCTCTCGTACAAAGGCACCGCATAGGATGCCTCCGGAGAAACTACACGAGCTTCCAGCCACGTACGCAATCGGCGAGCCACATAATAAAGATCCGCAAGTTCCAAAAGCTAACCCTCCCCCCCAAGACTATTACATTCACGACAATACATCGTCATGAATGTATCTGTCAAACCATCCAAAACGCGGGAAGGTTCTCTGGTTGTTCAGGGACAAATCAACTTTAGATCCGCTTAATGACATCGATTTCGCTGGCAATCCACGATTCGATCAAACCCTGTGCGGCGGGCGAGTTGGGAACAAGTTGCGCTCCCACAAGAATTTTTAGCACATACCAACGGAGGAAGGTGCGGCTATATTCACTAGGAAGCTCACCCGTCCATGGGCGGGTGAGCATTGATTGTAATACCTTTTTTGGAACTGAGTTTTTGGTAAATGCCGGTAGATGTGCTGTAGGGAGGGTACTTAGCGTCCGGTTATTAAGGTTTAGTCGTTCCTGAATAGGTTGTTTTAAGAAATTTGCCCGGACCAATCTCGACCGCCAACTCTTTAGACAGATTTTTCCCTCGAACCGTATATATTCTTGTGCCTGATGGTAAGCGGTTGGATGTCTCTGGGGCTGCGTGATTGGTTATGTTGAGCACGCGGTACTCTCGACCAATATCTTTGGCCTGAACCTTTACATTTTCCACAATGAAGTACGTTGTAGGGTGTCCTGCACCACTCCAAATCTCGATCCACGTGGGCTTAGAGCCACAGCCTGAGAGTCCGATCGCGACGATCATTATCCCCACAGTCCTGATCTTTTTCATATGCACCGCTCCCTTTGACCCAATGACTGACGTACGCGCCGTAACACCTTTAAAGACCTTAACGCCGAGCAGGCCGTAATTGTTTCAACACTCCGCTGGTTTATAAGGGGTCACGCCAACAAAACACGTCTCAACCACGCTATAAAAGGAGAATACTGGCGATGTGTCAGGAGTTTTAGTGCTCTCTAGCTTAAGATATTCGCAAGGGCAGAGAAGCCCCCTAAAGTTCGGGAAAATAGATCGGGATATCCCACGCAAAAAGCGCGCAGACCGCTTTAAAGGCTCATGGACGGCACAAAAGGGGAAGGATGGTAAACTTACCGCTGTCGGGCGCATGCGGGCGAGAAGGCCTCTGTGCTGATTTGCGAAGGCCGTCCTAGATCTGAGGGCAGCAAACTTGACCGGGGAGCACCCCGACGCGCGGGGAGGGTGCAGTGTGCTGTGCTCCCCCGCGTCAGCCATCCAAGCCTCACCGCCCGAAGTCAAGAGGAGCGATGGCATTGCGCAAAGCTTGCAGGAGAACACGGCGATCAGAAAGGCCGCGGGGGTTTGCGGCTCGATTCTGCAGCCAGCGGCCCATGACGGCCAACGAAAAAACCCGCAATTGCTTGCGGGGAAATGGTTTTGAGTAGGTGGTGCCGGGAACCGGACTTGAACCGGTACGACCATTCCTGGCCGGAGGATTTTAAGTCCTCTGCGTCTGCCTATTCCGCCATCCCGGCAGATGCCTAGTGGCTTGCGCCGCGGCCACCGCGTTTCGATTCGGTATTTCGGCGCAAATCCTGCAGGCGGTCTTCACTGTCCTTCATGAACCGCTGCATCTTGTCTTCAAAAGTGACTTGAGGAGCCGCTCGCCTATCCCGGTCCCGCTCGCGGTGCCCGCCAGTTTCCCGAGAGGATTCACGATGCGCAGGTTTAGGTTGAGCTTGGCGAATAGACAAGGCTATCTTGCCATTAGGATCCATCGAAAGAACTTTGACTTTGACCTTGTCGCTTTCTTTCAAATACTCTTTAATATCCTTGACGTATGCATCAGCAACTTCCGAGATGTGAACCAACCCGGTCTTTCCCGTCGGTAAAACAATGAATGCTCCAAACGGCGCAATTCCGCTTACCGTTCCTTCAACAATCTGCCCAACTTCAAGTTCAGACGGCATACGTTGTATATTATCCTCCTATAGCTCTCAACTCACCGATCAATATCCTAATTATAAGATGCGGGGCTTCATGTGTCAACGCATAAACGGCAGGGACATTCCGCTACTCCTGGCTAATTTCCGGATTGGGAATGGGCACTTTTCCCACAATCATGCCCTTCAGCAGCGAGGCATTCTTCATTTCCCCAATATCAGAGCGCAACTGCCGGTTTTTGGTCTGCACTTGGCTGATTTGCTGGCGGAGCGCCTGCTCATCGTGGCTCAGCACCCAGATGTGCAGGCCAGCCTTGACCGACCAGAACAGGAGATAGCTCAGAATGAACACGGTGACAAATTTTTTCCAGCGAAACCGAACCCGCTTGTGACGCATGACCGCCATTAAATCTCCTCCTCCGTCTCGTCCTCTCCGCCCATGATGCCCAGCGGGTCGCCCGCAATAATCAGCACCACCTGGTAGCCTTTGGTTTTCGCGCGGTTGTATAAAGTGGCCACCGTCGCCGGGGCCAGCCCCAGCCGCTTGGCAATCACTTCACTGGTGACGCCCGTCTCTTTCAGGGCCACCACCTGCCGCTCACGAAAAGACAATTTTTCCATCCCGCGAATTTCAATTTGCATGATTTCTCCAAGTTATCCACAGCTTGTGTACAAACTGTGTACAGATTTATTACAAAACAATGACATGGTTTTTTTATTATAAGGGAGGCGCAGGTTTTTCGCACTACATTTGCGGAGGATTAGGGGGAGGCATTTTTCTTGGCCGGCGAGAGCCCACGCGGCGCATCACTGCGGCGGCGCGCCGGAGCAAAAACCGCGCTGGCGCTGTGAGGTAAAACACGGTCCGCGCCTGGATGAAAATGACGGCCGACAGCGCCCTCAGAACGGCTGGGGCCGCCAGCCAGGACCACAGCGCATAGCCAGCCCCCATCACCAAGAGACTCCAGATGTGGAATACTCCCCAGTCTGTCCACAGGTAAACCGCCAAAATAAGCACAGCGGCCAGCACAAACCACAGCCAGTCCATGATGTGCCCGAGAATTTTCCACCAGTGCCACTGGGCCCTAAAAGCGCCGTATGCGGTAGACAAAAGCCCCAGGCCCATTCCGGTTAAAAGCCAGGCCGCCAGCACCGTCCCGGCGTCTGCCGTCATTGAGCCTTCCCTAGCGCCATAGCCGGCTCCATGGGTTTTCCGCCTTTCCCGGCCGTTTGCGGGAATAGCTGAGCGAGTCCAGTTCGCCTTCGGCGACAAAATGCCCAGACTCCAGGTCCAGCTGCAAGATCCGCAGTCCGCGGCCCTTGACGGTCATGGACCCCATATCCGTTGAGAGGATAATCGCATCATCATCAAAATTCTCCACATGCTGCACGCCTTCAACCGTTAGCTGGGCGCGGTTGATGAGCAACACAGAATGGGTCCGGTTCCTGTCATGCCTTTCGTCAGCCATAGGGGCCCCCGCTTTCACAAAAAATCGGTGTCATTGTGACGTTATGCCCCCACGCGCGAATTTAGACCTCCCGGTACAGTTCCGCTGCGGCCTTGGCCGGAACATTTTCCAGGATCTTTTCGATAACCACCCGGCGCACTCCGGAGGGGAGCCGCAGCTCCAGAGCGTCACCCACGCTGACCTCATAGCCAGGCTTCACGACCTTGCCGTTTACAGCCACATGACCGTGTTCACAGACTTCTTTGGCCAGAGTGCGGCGCTTCACCAGCCGGCTGACTTTCAGGTACTTGTCGATGCGCATCGTATATGCCTCCTCTTATTTGGCGGTGCGGCTGCTCTGTCCGCAAATAAAAAAGCCCTGCCGCGGCAGGGCTTGTACAATCCACGCTACTTGGCGACAGAGTCTTTTAAGGCCTTGCCCGCCTTGAAAGCCGGAACCTTGCCCCCTGCGATTTCCAGCGTATCTCCGGTCCTCGGGTTGCGGCCCACGCGCGCAGCGCGCTCGCGCACTTCAAATGTCCCAAACCCTACTAGGGACACCTTGTCCCCTTTCGTCAGGGCCTCTTCAATGCATTCTACCATAGCGTTCACGGCGCGCTCCGCATCCTTCTTGCTCATTCCAGCCTTTTCCGCTACATCCGTTACCAAATCTGCTTTGTTCACACTGATCCCTCCTGCAAGTTCATAAAATCATCTCGGCTGCCGTCCATTATCCGTTGCGGCTTAAACAATCTTTGTCCTGACTGGCAAACGCCAGCCGCATCCATAGAGCCCACTCGGCATCCTGATGATGCTGGCGGCCTACATCAGCCACGGCCCAAGCGGCGTCCGCCAGAATTTCTTCTAGTTTTCCCTGGCTTCTGGAAATATATACCTGCATAATCTGCGAGATGTCCTGAAATATGGGGCTATCTGGCGTTACGCCGTGTTTTGACAGCCGCTTGGCCCAAACTAGACTGGGAAAAGTCCATTCCGCTTGGGCCTGTCTGGGGGCATCAAGCGCCTTCAGACTTTCCCAGCGGCGGTTGACGGCGTCCGCGGTGTCTGCCGTCTCACTGCCAAACACATGCGGGTGGCGCCTGACCAGTTTTTCCATCTGGGCGCGGACAACTTCTTCAAAAACGTCAGGCGACTCCAGCGCACTGTGGAAGACCACTTGAAAGAGCACATCCCCCAGCTCATCACGAAACGCGTCATGATCTCCGGACACCAGAGCTTCCGCCGCTTCATAGCTCTCATCGAGCAGGTAGGGCAGCAGAGACAGCGGGGTTTGCGCGCGGTCCCACGGACATCCCCCGTGCAGGTCCAGCAGTCTGCCCATGACGTGCTCCAGTGGGCCGCAGGAGGTGGGGTTGCCCGGCAGCTGCAGCCGGTCTTGAATATGAAGCGTCAGTTGGTTCAAGTCCTGCCAGAAAATAGTATAAGGAGCACCCTGGTGCGGGTAAACTATCGCGGAGGAATTGCCGGGGAAACGGTCACCAAAGCATGCCACGAGATCCGGACCAGAGAATGGGCCTTCAATGAAAAAGCGGTCAGACACATCATCTGATGCGCGAAATGCCCATTCGGACAAGATCCAGGCTCCTCTCCCTGAGCGATAACTCAGTATACCAGGTTATTCCTGACATACCAAAGAATATAGGGTGTTAGCCTATTCCCGCAAGCTTTTTAGCACATTTAACTCTCCAGCCGCCGCCATCAGCACGAAATAGATGCCCGCCCCTATCCCCACCCCTGCAATCACGGGCCACACTGGCCCGGAAAGCCATCCGCTCTGAAGCCAGGTCTGCACCCCCATGGCCATCACCACGGTGCCAAGCAGGGGCCACAGAGCATCCGGCCAGGGATTGTGCTGGGGGTGGACAATCCGCTTCCAGTCCCGCCAGTTCAGCCAGGCCGCTCCAAAACTGGCCGCCACGGTTCCGAACGCCGCCCCCTGGATCCCCAAAGCGGGCACAGCCGTCAGCCGCCATGTCAGCAGAAACTTAATGGCCGCCGCCACCATGAGGTTTTTCACAGGAATCCAGCCGTGGCCGCTAGCCTGCAGAGACGACCCCAACACCTGCTGGATGGCCAGCACCGCGCTGCCCACCGCCAAGAGCTGCAGCGCATGCGTCGCCCCGGTGTGCCCGTACAAAAGCCGCGTCAGCGGGTGCGCCATCACAATCAGCCCGCCCGCCATGGGCAGTCCCAAAAGCCAGATAAGACGCACCGCCACATTCACTCGTTCCGCCGCCGCCTGGGGCTTGCTCTGGGCCATCGCTTGGGCGATGGCCGGGACCAGGGACACTGCCAGGGCTGCCCCGACCACCATGGTCAGGTTGATCAGCGGCATCGCTTCCCCACTCAGCTGGCCAAACTGGGCGGTGGCCTGCCGCAGCGAGAGTCCTGACCGCATTAAATCACGGGGCACGAACATCGAATCCGCCAGGAACATCAGCGGGAAGAGCAGCCCGGACAGGGACATCGGCAGGGCCACGCGCACCAACCGGCGCAGCTCAGCCCAGGGCACGGGCCACCGGAGGGCGAAGGACCGCCGCCGCAAGCGCATAACCACCAGAAATATCATCCCGGCCATAGCCCCCGCGGGAGCCCCGACTGTCGCTCCCGCCGCCGCCCACGGCGTGCCCCGCGGCAGCCACCACAGGGCCAGGGGAAACATGACCGCCACACGGCACACCTGCTCCAAGACCTGCGAGACTGCTGTCGGGGCCATTTCCTGATATCCTTGGAAATACCCGCGAAAGCCCGCTTCCACCGCCACAAACACCAGGGCCGGGGCGAGAGCGCGAATAGACAGAGTGGCTGCAGGCTC
>JAKAAS010000509.1 GCA_021802225.1 Bacillota bacterium | reverse complement strand
TTCCGTGCGAGTCCGGATGTTGTGCGGCTTCTGCTGATCGACCCGAAAGTGGTGGAACTATCTATTTATAACGGCATTCCCCATCTATTAAGTCCAGTGGTGACAGAACCCAAGAAGGCGGCCGGGGCATTGCGCTGGGCGGTCGCGGAAATGGAGAGGCGGTACCGGCTGTTTGCCGATATGGGCGTGCGCGATGTCAGCCGCTACAACCAGACCGCAGAGGAACGCCTTCCGCTGATTGTGGTCATTATTGATGAGCTGGCTGACCTGATGATGGTGGCTCCGCAAGAAGTGGAAGAGTCTATCGCCAGACTGGCGCAGATGGCCAGAGCCGCGGGGATTCACCTGGTCGTAGCCACACAGCGCCCGTCGGTGGACGTGATCACGGGGACAATCAAGGCCAATATTCCCTCACGGATTGCGTTCGCGGTATCCTCTCAGGTCGATTCGCGGACCATTCTCGACGGGGCGGGAGCGGAGAAACTGCTGGGGCGCGGAGACATGCTGTTCCATCCCGTGGGCGCGGCCAAACCGCAGCGGCTGCAAGGAGCCTTTATCCGCGAAAAGGAGATTGAGGAAATTGTGGCCTATCTGGTGGAGCACGCGCAGGCTCCAGAAGCCGAAGAGGCTATCGAATTCCAGGACAGCACGGATCATGCCCAGACCGCTGTGCAGGAGACGGATAATTTGTTTCAGGATGCCGTCAAAATCGTGGTGGAGAGCGGGCAGGCTTCAACGTCGATGCTGCAACGGCGGATGCGCGTGGGGTATACGCGCGCGGCGCGACTCATCGATGCCATGGAGGAGCGGGGGTACATTGGGCCGTCTGATGGAGCAAAGCCCCGTGATGTGCGGATTACCATGGCGGATTTCCAACGAATTTTTTTCGATGAGAGTCCGTCGGCTTAGGCTGCGGCGCCCAGGCAATATTGGCTGCCGGGTGGCATAGAGATGAGGGAGTCTATGCTGCTGGAAGGGGAGATCTTGCAATGGGAGGAGGCGGCCGCCTCAGGTCGGTTGCGCAGATTGACAAGCGCTGGAGCGTGGGGGAAAATGCCCGGCGGGCTATGGACACCGGGCAGTGGCGGTTCAGATCCCGCGGGTGTGGGCCACCGGGCCCGGATGCTGTGCTCATGGCGGTGCGCGATGTGTCGGCGTCGGTGGATGAGGCCAAGAAAGAGGTGGTGCGCGGTTTTTTTAGAGGGATGCTGAGGATTTTGCAAACCCGGTACGAGAATGTGTCTGTCGTCTATATTGTGCATTGGGTGAGGGCTGAAGAGGTTCCGCCCCAGGAGTTTTTTGCCAGGGGGGAGAGCGGAGGGAGCAAAGTATCGCCGGCTTATGTGCTATCCCGGCGCATAATGGCCGACCGCTTTGCTGCGGGCCCTGGAAATCTCTATTTCCTGCACTTTTCCGACGGGGATAACTGGTCGGATGAAGACAACAGTCTCAGCATCAACGCCGTTGAAGAGCTGCTGCCATGGGTCCAAATTTTTGGCTATGTGGAGGTCCGCGATCCCGCAGCGGGCCCGAGTACTCTCATGTCGGCCTTTTCCGCGATCCGCGACGCCTCATTTCATCCGGTGAAACTGTCCGGTTCGCAGGATATCGAGATCGCGTTGCGCCAATTATTCCCGGCCACGCAGTGAAAAGCTGCACTGAAATGGGGTGAGCCCGGGGCCGGTCTATTCGTGCGCCTCCGGGCCCGGCTTGCCTTGCATGTCCCACAAATTTCGCTGCATCTTGTGGCGGCGGAGCCAGTCCAGACAGGCCACAGCCGCGATGGAGTCGAGGCTCATGCCCGTGAGGGCGCTGGCAGCCTGCAGCTGTTGGTAAATGTCTGGCGGTAGGCGCACCGCCCCTGTGGTGTCACACACTGTTATGCTCCTTTCCCGTGTAGCGGCCCGCCCCCAGCCGCCTGGGGGCGGGCCGCTACACGGGAAAGGGGCTCTAGCGCCAGAAAACGCCAGAAAAGAAGAGGTTTTCTGGCGTCGCACTATGCAAATTTACGAAGGGTTCTGGGGCGGGTCGAGAGGTTTCTGAGCGCCTTGCATCTCTGCTTTGAGTTTGGCCAGCTCGCTCTCCACGTCGGTGCTGGACTTCGCTTGATCCAGCTGCTGCCGGATGCTGTCCGTATTCGCCGACCCCGGCAAGGCGTTGAAGTCGGGGGAAGCTTGCAGCTCATCCATGGCCGAGGCCTTGGCCTGCATCGACGAGATGCGGTCCTGGGCCCGCTGCAGCGTTCCCGAGATGTCTTCCGCGTGTTGCGTGATGCCGCTGACCGCCTGCCCGACCTGCACTTCAGCTTTGGCCGCAGAATACTGGGCCTTCATCACTTCTTTTTGTGTCCGGAACGACTCAATCTGACTTTCCAGCTTTTGCTGGGCTTGGGTCAATTTGTCTTCCTCATTTTGGGTCTCCTGCACGTGGCTTTGGAGGTCCGTCACCTGCTGGTCAGCGGTGCTTTTCATCGATAGGGCCTGTGTGGCCAGATCATCGCGGCCAGCCTGAACAGCATCACGGGCATCTTGAGCATATTGGGCCGATTTCTGCTGCAGTTTGGCTACCTGCATTTCCAACTGTTTTTTCGCCGTAGCCACTTCGAGAATATGACTTCGGGTCTCTTGCAAAGCTTCTTGCATTTTCTGATAGGAATAGTCTAAAGTTTCGGTCGGATCTTCAACGGAATCCAGCGCCTTGTTGGCTTTCGAACCGAGAATCGTCTTCACGC
>JAKAAS010000508.1 GCA_021802225.1 Bacillota bacterium | reverse complement strand
ACCGGACTGGCGGTGTTTTTGCTGCTGTTTGTCATTTTCCCGCCGGGAGCGACCACCAAGAGTTTGATCGATATCATTGTGGGCCACTGAGGACGCCGCAGCATGGGAAAAAACTGGGGAACGTAAAGGAGAGGGAATTTTGGAGTTGATCGCGCAGTACGCTTTGCCGGATATGCCGCACTATCCGCTCTTGATCTTGCTTCACGGTCTCGGATCCGATGAAAATGACTTGATGGGGCTGGCGCCTGCCCTGCCGCCAAGATGGGGCCTGGCCAGTCTGCGAGCCCCGTATCCCTACGGGCCTGGCTACCAGTGGTATTCCCTGGAAAACATCCGGGATCCCGAACCGGCCGACTTTGCGGCGAGCCTGCAGGCGGTCGAGTCATGGGTGCGCGCAGTGCCTGAGCATGTTCCCGGAGCGGATGTGTCCCGGATTGTCCTAGGCGGATTTTCGCAAGGATCGGTGATGGCGGTGTCCGCAGGATTCTCCGGCCGGCTGGATGACCTCTTGGCGGGTGTGTGCGTGATGAGCGGCTACGTTCCGGATCACGCGCTGCTGGCCTCGGGGCCGCGGCCGGTGTTTTGGGGGCACGGCACGGCAGACGGGGTGCTGCCTCTGGCCTTAGGGGAGGCGGGGGTTCAGCGGCTTGAGGAGCTGGGCGTGGCCGTCAGCTTTCACCAGTATCCCATGGGGCATGAGGTGTGCGCGGCCGAGATGGCCGATTTGAGTGCCTGGCTTGAGGCTCTGCCCGAAAACCGGCAAGCGGGGCGCTAGGTTCAGATGCCAAAGTTCCGAGTGAAAAGGCGGTCCGGAAGGTACCGGCCGCGCTTCAGGTTTTGGGCAATGGGCGCGGGGCTGGCGGTTGTGGCTGGGGCGCTGGCTCTGCCCCGGATGGCCGTGGTCCACCCTTTGGCGCTGGCGCCACAGGCCCAGCGCTCCTTTCGCCTCGCCCCTGACCCCCGCAAGTGGTCGACCCTCGCCGGAAGCAGTGAAATGCAGGTCGCTGGCGGCCCGGTGCTGTTCGCCAAAGGCCAGAATATCGAGCGGCCGATTGCCTCTACCACAAAAATTATGACCGCGTACCTGACGCTGACCAATCCGTCGATGCCGCTTGGCAAGCACGTGGCGATTACCACGGCAGAGGTGCTTAACGACCGCGACGGCATTTTGAAGTCCGATAGCGAGGTGCCCCTGAAAGTCGGGCAGGTGGTGACCGTGCACGACTTGTTGTGGGCGCTGATGCTGCCCTCGGCCGACGACGCGGCTTGGGCCCTGTCGCGGGCAGGCACCGGGAATAATCCCCCCCTGTTCATTGCCGAGATGAACCGGGAAGCCCATAAATTGCATATGAACCGGACGCATTACACGGATCCTGACGGGGTCAGCCACCAGGCCTATTCCACTGCCAATGACCTGATGAAACTGACAGAGGTGGCCATGAAGCTCCCCATCTTCCGGGATATCGTCCGGACCAAGACGGTGATGAGCCCTTTTGGCAAGCTGACCAATCTCAATCAGATGCTGTGGCAATATCCGGGGACCATCGGGGTCAAGACAGGGTGGACGCCATGGGCGGGGAGCTGCCTGGTTTTCGGCGCCACCAGAACGCTTCACGGCAGCCCCCTGACAGTGTACGGGGTGGTGCTTGGAGAGCCTTCATTCAATCCGATGTTCCAGGACACGGCGCAACTGATGAATACGGCATTCCGGGTGCCGTGGACGACTTTGCTGCCGGCCAGGTCTCCAGTGGCCACGGTGGCCGTGTCAGGGCTGTTGGGTTCGAAGACTTACCAGTTTTCTGCCGAAAAATCTTTGGGAGCTTACGAGGCGGGGGAGTCCGCCCGGCTGCAGTGCCGCTGGGACATCAGCGGGAGCGCCTGGCGGAAGGGTCAGGTCGTGGGCTACTGCCGGGTGGATGCGAGCGGATGGCCCCGGTCGCCATGGGTGCCGGTGACCGCTGACCAATCATACCGGATGCCGTGGTGGGGCCGTTTGTAGTTTGACCTGGTGAAATCCCCAGTTGAGAATTTTCAGGGCGTCGGCGTCTTCCGGGGGGAAGCCGTCTTGCGCATGCAAAATCACTCCGAGCAAGGTGACGGAATGTCCGTTCACCTTGCTCGTGGCTGCAAAGATGAGGTTGAATCCGGCCGCTGTCGTCCACCCTGTCTTGACGCCGATGACCTGCGGGTCCATAAAGAGCAAGCCGTTCAGATTGCGCACGACCGGGTTGTGGGGCAAGGAGGTTTCCTTGGTATCGACGATCCGGCGGAACAGAGGGTTCTCCAGATCCTGTTCCGCGATGATCGACAGATCCCAAGCCGTGCCCACGGACTGCGGGGAGAGGCCGTCGGGGTCGGCGTAATGGGTGCCGTGCATTCCCAGCCGCGCAGCCTGCTCGTTCATTTCCGCCACGAACCGGCTAGTGGACCCTCCCATGGTCTCGGCCAATTCCACGGCAGCGTCGTTGGCCGAGGCCAGCATCAGGCCATACAGCAGCTGCTTGACCCGGTAATGTTCGCCAGGCGCCATATAAATGTCGGAGCCTGTCGTTGCCGCCGCGTTGGGGGTGACGGTCACGGTTTTTGTCAGGGGCAGCTCTTTGAGGGCCAGGTAGATGGTCATCAGCTTGGTAGTGGACGCCAACGGGCCAGGGGAGTGGGGATTCAACTGCCATAACAGCTGGTGCGTGTTCAGATTCCATAGTACCCCGGATATTGCCACAGCATCTGA
>JAKAAS010000507.1 GCA_021802225.1 Bacillota bacterium | reverse complement strand
CGTACAAATTGGCGGGCTGGATCCCAAATTTGTGGTGCAGAATCCGCCGCTATGCTTTCTTGAAGAAGAATGTGAAAGGGTGGGGCGTTTTCTAACCACTCTCGGGCTGAGCACGGCTAGCCTGACCGCCGGCCCGGTGCGGAGTGAAAAAATTGGGGATAATGTGTACCGTATCACCGCCATGGTCAGGAACCAGGGATTTCTGCCCACATCAGGCACTGGGCGCGGGTGGGGCATGAAGAGGGTGTCAGGCGTCCAAGCCCTTCTGGAGGGAGACTATGAGATGATTTCCGGGGAATCTCCCAGCCGTCTGGGACATCTCAGCGGGTACGGGAGCCTGGAAGCATCGGCACCGCCAGGGGACAACCGCCGCACGGCCGAGTGGGTGGTGCGCGCGCCGCAGGGCTCGAGTCTCTCCGTCGTGTTTTCCGCTCCGCGAGCGGGCACGGCTTGCGCGCAGATTGAGTTATAGCCGCTTGAAGCGGCAGGGAGAAGAGGAATGGAGGGGTAGGTGTGTTTGGGGAAGATCTTCGGCTCTTGGTGCCAGCCGCCATTCGACAGACGTACCTGAATACCGGAACGCTGGGACCGACCCCGACTCCGGCCGCGGCCGCGGCCTGCGCCGCCGAACTGGAGTGGAACGAATTGGGCCCGGGACATGTCCCCTACTACATTCAGGCGCGTGACAAGTCCCGCCAGTTTGCGCTGCGGATTGAACAGGCGATGCCCAAGGGCACCGTCAGTCTTCTGCACAACAACACCGAGGCGATTGGACGGGTTTTGTGGGGGCTGCCGTGGCACCAAGGCGATGAAATTGTTACGACGGACCATGAGCATCCGGCTTTGCTCTTTGCGCTTGCCACCCTGATCCGCCAGTTTGGGGTCAGGGTGAAGGTATTGCGGGTGGACGCCTCGGCCCGGCTGGCCGATCAGCTGGAGGAGGCGCTCAGCACCCGCACCCGCCTTCTGGCAGTGAGCCATGTCTCCTATCTCACGGGGTGGCAATTGCCCGTGGAGGCGATGGCCAAGGTGATGCGGCAGGCGCCTGATGCCCGCATTCTCGTGGATGGGGCGCAGGCTCTCGGCAACATTACGGTGAATCCCCTGGCAACGGGTGCGGATTACTATGTGTTCTGCGGCCATAAATGGATGATGGCCCCTGCCGGTTGGGCAGGGCTGTGGGTCCGGAACACCAGACTGCAGGAACTGGCTACCCTGTGGCCGGCGGACGGCGACTATGACCCGCATGATTTGGAAGCTGTCCAGTCCCCCGTCTGGCCGCTTGATGCCAGCACGGGCCAGGGGCTGGAATATGGCAGCCGGGACTGGCTCAGCGTCGTGGGGTGGTCTGTCACCTGGGATTATTTCGAGGAAGAGGGGTTCGCGGCTCATGCCATCTACCAAGTGGGCTTGGCAATGCAGGCGGCTCATGCTATCGCCCATATTCCGGGCTTTGAGGTGGTCCCTTGCCCCAGACCTGAATACCGGCCGACAGCTCTGTTGACCGTGCATTCCCGGCGTTACGGGGCTGGCCTGGCTGAACGGCTTTGGGAGCGCAATATTGTAGTCAAGCCGGTTAATCAGTATGGCGGTGTCCGCGTCTCCTTCGCAATATTCAATACGCCAGAAGATGTCCACGCCCTGGCCGCCGCTCTGAAGAGCCTCAGTTGACACGCCCAGATTCTCCCCCCGGGAGCCTAGGTCGGGTCCTCTGGTCCAGGATCTTGCGAAATCGCCAGGCGGTCGGCAATCAGCCAAGCCAGGTCGGGGTCCAAAACATGGGGATCGATAGGACCGGAATAGCTAGCCCATGGGCTTCGTATGGCGTCTGGCACATCCGCATGGCCCAAAATGAAGGTGCGAAAATCAGGATTGGCAAGAAAGCGTGAAATCGTCTCAAAGGACAGGGGGGCGTGTGCGCTCAGCAGGGCGTGGCTGACGTTCGCCAGCCACTGCTGGCAGGCGGCCGTGCTGTGCTCCGGGTAGAGCAGGTCGACCAGATCCAGCACAGCCTTGACGCCTTTTTCGGGATCGCTGGTGTGGGGTCCAAAACCCATAATTCTGCCTCCTTTCTTCGGTGCCTCGAGCAAGGGCCCAATGGGAACGGTCTGAACCCTTTTGCCGTATGCTACCACAAAGAGGGGGAAAGGGCATGATCCAGCATCCTGCCATGCGCCACGGGATTTTTACAGACAGCTGGCCACTTCTTGAACGTGTTGCGCGCTTCATGGCTACGCGAGCGGATACCGCCAGGATTTGGAGCTTCTACCGCGCTCAGGGATACGCCGTCCATAGTCTGGAAGATGTTGCCGCGGTGCCCTATGCGGTCCGCGAACACAAAGTCAGCTTGCTGCGCGCCCATTACCGGGCGTGCATTGTCGGTGAGATGGCCACCGGACAATTGGCGGGTCCACTGTCACCGGCTGTCGGCGTTCCTCTTTTGGTCCTGATTTTGTTGGACTGGGGGTCGCAAATGGGATGGGCGTACGGCGTGGATATGCACCAAAGCAAAGCCCAGGCTCTCTTGGCCGCTATTGTGTCAGGAGATTTGGCGTCCGAGATCACGGGGGCGGGCAGGAAATCCCCGGCCCAGATGGCCCTGCGGTTGCTGTTCATGGGTTGGGGCCAGGAATTATGGTGGGCAGACCGGGTGATGGCCCATGTCCGCCGTGCGTTCCGGCCAGCACCGCTATCATTGTAAGCGGTGCACCTCAGCACCCGTCCAATCGCCTC
>JAKAAS010000506.1 GCA_021802225.1 Bacillota bacterium | reverse complement strand
CTGGTTCTTTGTCATCTTTGAAGAGGCCAAGGGTTGAGCGCAGGTTATTCCGGGTTGAAAAGGTCTTGCGGACGTGAGCAAATTCCTCTACAGGAGCGGCCGGGCAAGTCGTTCTCCAAGATCCGCGGGTCTTCTGCTGCGCTGGCATGCCGGTTCCATGATTGGGAGGACAGGCATTCCCGGGCGGAACGTCTTCATCAGCGGCTCCGCTTATTTGAGTGAAGGATGCGTGAATGTATGGGGTGGTTCAGGGATTCTTCGTGGACGGTGGACGTGATTCACGGGGTACTGTTCGCCGGGTTGCTGGTCGCTGTCTGGGAACTGGCGGACTTGGCGGGCGCCAAGTCGTCGCGGGCGGCGTTCCGGAGCTTCATCATCATGGCCTCGCCGCTGTCGCTTCTCGCCATTGCGCGCTGGGGACGCATGGACATGCCCTATGGGGTGTATTTTGTGGTGCTGATGGCCATGTGGTACCTGATTAAAAGCCGCAAATGGGCGGTGGCCGACAGCATCATGGTGTTTTTAGCGATGGCAGCCACTGCTGTGGGATATCACGGGTGGTCCGCCCATACCGCTCTGGATATGGTTGTCATGGCGGCGGCATCAGCGCTGCTCCTGCGGCTGACTCCCAGGCGTCCGCTGCTGATATTCATGGCGATCCTGGGGGTGGCGCTGACCACTGTGATTCTCAACAAGAACGGGATCGACGACCTGACCGTGACGGTGACGACAGGGATTCTCTTGGCGGGGTATATCGGGGGACGCGCGCACCGTGAACAGGTCTGGGCCGACGACAAGGACCGGGCCGAGCATGACGCGCTGACGGGGACGCTGACCCGCCACGGCTGGCAGCGGTGGCGGGCAAAGCATGGCGTTGAGAGCACCGCGGAGTGGCTGGTGGCGAGCTTTGACATCGACGACTTCAAGGCAATCAATGACACCTGGGGCCACATGGTGGGAGACGAGATCTTGCAGCAGTTTGCGGGCCGCTTGCTGAGCCAGTGCCGGGATGGTGATGCGGCGGTGCGGTTCGGCGGGGATGAATTCTCGTGCATCGCGGCACTGAAGGAGATTCAGTCCGCCGAGTCGGTAGTGGCACGCCTCCATGCCGCGGTTACCCATGAACCGTACATGACCGCGGCAGGTTCTGTCGCGGTCGGGGTCTCTATGGGATATGGTGTTGGGGCTCTGAGCGACCGCCTCCTGGAGGAAGCGGATGTCAACCTGCTCTACGCCAAGCGCCATGGCAAAAACCGGGCCGTGGGGCAGGGGACGGCGGCCGTCAGAAACTCTGGCGAGCACATCGCCCGCAGCGAGCTGGGGTGGCTGGCTGACGCTGCCCAAGGCTTGTGGCGGCACTGCCGGGCGGGGGCCGTGATGACAAGCCTGGATGGGCGCATCGTCGCCGTCAATCCTGCCTTTGAACGGATGGCGGGGCGCGCGGCGGCAGAATTGCTGGGCCAGAGCCCCGCAATCAACAGCGCCGGGACGAGCCCGGAAACTATCTATCAAGAAATGTGGCGGAACTTGACGGCAGGGCAGCCGTCGCAGGGGCGCTTGCAAAATCGGCGCCCGGACGGGGAACTCTGGTGGGCGTGCGAGGACATTATGCCCATCCAGTTGGGAGGGCGCCTGGTGGGCTACTGGTCCTTGGTTCACGAATGCGCGGATGACGGTGCGGCCCCTTCCCTTCTTCCTCTAGACGGGAGCTGGCTTGACCGTTTTTCTTTGCAGGTGGCATTTCAGCCCCTCGTGAATTTGGAAGGGGGGAGCGTCATCGGGTATGAGGCATTGATTCGGCCGTCGTGGCAGGGCGATGCTGTCAGTCCTGTGCAGTTCTTTAAGGACTGTGCCCGCCGCGCTCTCAGCGTGGAGGCCGACCTGGCTTGCCTGGCGGCCGCTGCTTCCCGGATCGAGGCCATGGACCGCTGGCCTGGACCCGCAAAACTTTTCGTCAACGTGCAAGAAGCGACCCTTGCGCACCCGGACCGTGTGCGCCCCTATCTCGACCGGATGGCCTCCAAGATTTCGCGCGGCCAGATTGTCTTGGAAGTGTACGAGCGCGAAACCGCCATGACTGCCGATTGGGACCATATTGCCGCTTCATATCCTGACGTCCTCTTTGCGCAAGATGACTTTGGGGTAGGGGAGGCGGACGTGCTCCGGATGCACCAGCGCCGGCCAGCATGGCTCAAATTTGACCGGGAGCTGGTATCGCGTCTCCCCACCGACCGGACTCTGCAAGATCTGATCACCATGCTGACCGACTGGCTCCATCAGTGCGGAAGCCGTGTCGTGGGGGAAGGGGTGGAGACGGCCGAACAGGCATCAGTGCTCAGAAGGTGCGGCGTCGATGCCGGGCAGGGGTACTTTTGGGCACGCCCTGCAGGGGAATTGGTGGACGCCGCATCCTTTGCGCACGCTATGGCACTGTGTGCCGGCCAAAGGTGAAGGGGAGGGCGTCCAACGAAATATTCTCGGAGGACTTTTTCATTCCAAGAGACATCAGGCTGAAAGGAACCTAGCGGCCAGCCAAATTCCCGGCACTCATGACACATCTTGCCTGCACGGGTCACCGCCATCAGCCGCAGCGTTATGCAACCGCCAGAGACGCAGCGCTTCCGTGCGGGAGCAGGCGGTCTCCCGGCCCGGAGCTTCTTGCTCCGGGCACGTTTTTGCGCAATCACGCGCCTCCACTCCGTAGTATGGAACATAGCTTTAAGCTCTTGCAGCC
>JAKAAS010000505.1 GCA_021802225.1 Bacillota bacterium | reverse complement strand
CAGTCCCTGGCTGGGATCGGCCGGCCTTTTGTGGCTCGCGTTCGTCCATGTGCGGATTGTGCCGCTCCAGTTTGGCATTCCCGCTTTAGGACTGTTCTTTGCCGCTTACTTCCTGTCCGTGCTGCGACGCCGCGCGGCTTAGCTCCCGCCGCAGAATTTTGCCAATGGCGGACTTTGGCAGGTGGTCCACCATCTCATAGACCCGGGGCCTCTTATATGAAACCAGGCGTTCCTTGCAGAATGCCTCGATCTTCCCGGCATCCAGAGCGGTTCCCTCGCGGGGGACAATTACGGCCTTGACGGTCTCGCCCCGGTACGGGTCGGGAATGCCGATGACGCAAGCCTCCTCCACTCCTGGATACTGGTAGAGCACTTCTTCGATTTCCCGCGGGTACACGTTGAATCCCGAGCAAATAATGAGATCTTTCTTGCGGTCCTGAATGGTGAAGTACCCGTCAGGGTCCATTGCCGCAACGTCTCCCGTGTACAGCCACCCGTCCTGCAAGGCAGTTTTGGTCTCTTCGGGGCGTTTCCAGTATCCCCTCATCACCTGCGGTCCCCGGACCAGAAGTTCACCCGGCTCACCTGCCGGCACATCCGTGCCGGACGAGTCAATGATGCGCACCTCCGTGGAAGGATAGGGCAGTCCGATACCGGTGCGTCTGATATCCACTGGCCACACGGGCTGGCAGTGCGTCACAGGGGAGGCTTCCGTCAGCCCGTACCCTTCCACTATTCGCCCCCGGGTGAGCCGTTCAAAATTTTGCTGCACTGACTCCGGCAAGGGCGCCGACCCGCTGATGCACCCTTTGATCGATGTCAGGTCCAGATTGTGCTCGGTGGCGTACTGGGCTAAGGCCACATACATGGTCGGCGCCCCCGGAAACAGCGTCGGTCTGGTGCGCACAATCCATGAAGCCGCCTGTTCCGGGTGAAACCGGGCCATCAGCACCAGCCTGGCTCCAATCAGCAGTCCGAGATTCATCCCCACCGTCATGCCGTAGGCATGAAACAGAGGCAGGGCAATCAGCACCGTGTCCTGGCCACCCGACAACAGGCTCTGCATCCAGAGCCGGGACTGCTCGGCATTGGCCCAGAGATTGGCGTGCGTCAGCATGGCGCCTTTGGGCAACCCGGTTGTGCCTCCGGTGTACTGCAAAAGCGCCAAGTCCTTCTCTGGATCAATATGCGGAGGATTTTCAATTTCCGGAAGGGACAGCCAGTCGCTGAACAGGTGCGCCTGGGGATAGACCAGGCGGGCCTCCTCCTCCACCTCGTGGCGGTTGTGCATGTCTGCCATCATGACAGGCCACGGCAGCCCGGGCGGCAGCTTGCCTGCGGCTTCGGGTGGGACAATCAGCACACTGGGCCCGGAATCCATGAACAGGGCCGCCAGCTCTGCCGGAGTGTAAAGGGGGTTGAGCGCCACCACGACCGCTCCCACCCGCAAAGCGCCAAAGTATGCTTGTATAAAGGCCAGACTATTGGGCAGGAGAATGGCCACCCGGTCCCCCTTATGGATTCCCAACTGTTCCAGACCCCGCGCCACCCGGTTCACCATCGACCACAAGGTGCTGTAGCTGACCTCTCGGTCTTCGAGCACGACCGCGGTCCGCGAATCTTGGCCCCACCGCTCAATCACGTCGTACAGAGGCCTTAAAGGCTCCTTGAGGGTGTGGGGGACGTTGCCATAATTTTGGAGCCACGGCTTTTCAGAGTATGCCGACATGGCTACTGACCCCGGAACGCTGGCCGTCTCTTTTGCAAAAATGCGGTAATGCCTTCTGCAGCATCTGCCGACATTATCAAAGAGGCCATCGCTTCCGTCTCCCCCGCCTGTCCCAGCCCGGGGTCGGCGAGAAGATGCTTAATCGCTTTCAGCGCCAAGGGCGGCAGATTGGCCAGCCGGTCGGCTTGATTCACAGCGTAGTCGAGCAGCAGGTGGGCCGGGACCAGGTGGTGAATCAGCCCAATCCGGAGCGCCTCTTGCGCATCAATGGCCTCGCCTGTTAAAAGAAGCCGCGCTGCCGCCGAGCGCCCAATCAGTTTGGGCATGCGCACCGTGCCGCCCCACCCCGGGATTATTCCCAAATTGACTTCCGGCTGGCCAAAACGCGCTGCTTCGGAAGCCACGCGGATATCGGTCGCCATGATCATTTCATTGCCCCCGCCAAACGCGGGACCATTGACAGCGGACACGACGGGCTTGGGACATTGCTCAATGCGGTTATACAGTTGCACCCCGAATGCCAGAAAGTCCTTAACGCCTGCCCCCAGTTGCAAGAAGCTGGGAATATCGGCGCCTGCTGCAAAAAACATTCCCTCTCCGGTAATCACCAAAGCCCGCACCCCATCGTCCTCCACACAATGGGTCAGGGCGGCGTCCAGTTCCTGCAAGAGAGGGAGGCTGAGAGAATTCACCGGCGGGTGATTCAGCCGCAACACGGCGACTTGGTCCCTCATTTCGGTCGTGATCAAGGCCATCAGTCCGTTCACCCCTTTTGTGTTAGTAATTGAAATACCCGGCGCCGCTCTTGATTCCCAGCTGCCCGTGCTCCACACGTGCCGACAGTGAGGCCGGTGGAGCAAAGCGGGCGCCAAACCGCGATTCAAGATCCGCAAGCTTTTGGTACACCACGTCCAGTCCTGTCTGGTCGGCCCAAGCGAGAGGTCCCGCGGGCAGGCCGGCGCCGGCGCGCATGGCAATGTCGATTGCCTGGGGGCTGGCCACCCCTTCCTCAT
>JAKAAS010000504.1 GCA_021802225.1 Bacillota bacterium | reverse complement strand
AGCGGCCTGATCGTTCTTCAACTGAGCCTGAGCCGCCGCCACGGCCTGCTGGTCCGCTGTTATTGTGGACGGCAACACATTGGCGGGCGAAGTTTGCGCAGAGGACTCGGCCTGAGCCAGCTTGACCTCTGCCGCCTGGACAGCGGCTTGGGCCACCTGGGCCGCCGCTTCGCTCTGTTTCACTTGATTTTGGGCGCTAATCACAGGCTGCTGCTCGGGAATGCGGTCCTGGTAGACTGCCTGGGCCTCTTGGTAGGCGGATTGTGCGGCATGCAGGGTCTGGACGGCCTTGGCCACCGTCGCCTGCGCCACTTGAAGGGTCTGCGGGGAAGCGCCTTGCGAGGCGGCTGTCACTTTGGCCTGCGCAGCCGCCACTGCAGCCTGGTCCTGAGCCATCTGCGCCTGAGCCAGGCTATCGCCCAGCGTCGCCACCACTTGGCCCCGGGTCACCGTCTGCCCTACTTTCACCGCAATCGTGGCAACGCGTCCTGTCACGCTCGGGGCTAGATTCAAGGCTCCGCTGGACTGAACAACCCCGCTGAGCACCAGATCAGAAGACACTGTGCCAAGCCGGGCTGCAGCCACACTGACATGCGTCACCCCTGTCCCGGCTTTTTTGTGTTTTCCGTGCCCCCCATGATGCGCGCCCAAGGCGACGGTGGTACTGATCAGTCCCGCCGCGAGCACACCCGCCATTGCTAACTTTCCGTGGGAAACCATCCTGGTTTGCTCTCCTTTTTCTCTGTGCGGTTGCTAGACATCCACCCGTTCTGAGTTCGCCCCGTCCGGAGCAATCACCGCCGCGCCAAGCCCGCCACTGTCCCCTTATGTGAGATTAACCTTCAGGGCAATCATCGCCCCATGAAGATGCTTGGCCGCGACCACCACGGAGTTGCCGACTTTGACAAGCGACGGGAGAATGGTCTTGCGGTGCTGCTGATAGGCGGTTCCAGGAGTCAAAACAAAGACCTTCGTTTTGTCCTTTTTAGTCGTTAAGGTCAAAGCAGTTGATGAGATTGAGGTGACCCGGCCTCTGACATGCGCATCAGACTTTTTCGTCTTTTTACCCTTGGCATGATGGTAGGCAGCAGACGAACTAGCGGGCGCTGGCGGGCTGGCAGCGGCTGCAGAGCTTCCGCAACCGGCTGCCAGCACCCCCACCGCGCTCAGCATCGCCAATCCTCCAATGACTTTGCGGACATTCATAATTTCTCACCCTCCGTGAAGGTGCTGTGCACCCATAACCGTATTTGCCGCTTGCTAGAGACAGGGGATAGCGAATGCCTGATTTTTTTGATATGCCTATTGAACTTGCTGCCTTTATGCCCAGTAGCCGGAAATGGGTTGGCGCATAATTTTAATAATATTCCGATGGACAAACGGCGTTTCACCTCTCTTTCGGGATTCAATCCTTGCGGTGAGCCTGAAACGCATCCACGTCTGTCCTGAATACGTCCCAGGCGCGTTGACACCAACAACCGATTTCTATCCCGCCGGGTGAGCCGAATTCAGCACACGCACGCTGAGATCCTGCGCCGTGATATGAATCAGGAGATTCGCGCCCTGTGGGATTTGAGACAGTGCGGTCCCCGGGTGTCCCGGCGATATCACGGTAATGGTTCGGGATCCGGGAGCAATGGTGGCTGTACCCCAAGCGGTTTTCAAGCTGATGGCACTGGCGCTGTCGCTAGTAAGCTGACCTGCCACATTATGCTGGTCAAGGGCTGCGGTTTTACGCCACGGAGCAATTTTGGCTGGCATAAGCCGCAACACGCCATGCGTCGCGGGATTAGCGAGAACTATGACGCGCCGCCCAGCTTTGAGTCCACTAAGCCATTTTGCCGGTCCCGCCGTGGGAATTGTGTAAGACAGCGTTCCCAGCTTTTTGGACACCAGCGTGACAACCCCAGCCGTGTTGGCTGTCACCTTGGCCCTGGCGCGGTCCGGCGGCGCAGCTATTGCCGTAGGGGTCACCGTCGCGGCGGAACGCACGCCGTAGACTTCCACGGTCGTTCCCGCCGTGAGCGACGGCATGCCCAAGACCGCTGCCGCAGACGCATCAGTGAGCGTCAATGTTTTCGTTTTGCCAGCCACGGCCCACGAACCGTTGCTGTTTTGCAGCGTGCCGCGGGCCACTGGCTGTAGAAGGATGACCGGACGCGTGCCGTGCAAGCCTAGAATATGGAGATGTTCTCCTACGGCGATATTGCTGGCGCTGACCTTGTAGGCCCCCGCTTGCAAGGCGGCGTCTGTGAGCGTCACTGATCGGGGCTTCCCTTTTGTTCCGTGCCTTACGGTGAGCGTCTGCCCACTGATTGCCGTCACGGTCACCGCCAGTCCCCTGTTGTGCCGTGCGTGGGATTTCTTGTTTACCCCGGGCTTCTTTGCACCGAGCTGAATGGCCGAAATCGGCGCGCTGGGAGCAGAATAGGCAAAAGCGGCCGCACCTGCGCCCACCGCCATCACCCCCGAAAGGCCCAAGACCAGTGTCTTAGCCAGTTTAGTCATCATTACGCATCCCCCTCTTTCATTCGAATCCTGCGGATATACGGCAACGGGCCATTGCCATTTACATCCAATCCCAATCATAGAGGGCGCAACTGAAATCAGGCTGAATTGCGGCTGAACTTCTCCTGAATATTTTCATAACCGTCCCGTGCTGAACCCAACCAATCGCCCAACTTCTATCTCAGCGGCATCAAGCCTCCTTCGCGGTGGGTTATAACTCTTGGCAGATGGTGG
>JAKAAS010000503.1 GCA_021802225.1 Bacillota bacterium | reverse complement strand
GACAGCGCGCGTCGTCGCCAAATTTTCTGGGATCCCGCTCGTACCGGCGAACCCACCATGACTGCCTCTGGCTCTTTGCTTTCATGAGAAGGTTTTCGCCATAACTCGCGGGATTCCTCTTTTTCGGGGAGTGAAAAGCCTGTCAGCCCGGCGCACGCCAGCGGGAAAACCAGGGATCCGTCATCATCTGCGCAAAGCTGGCCACGGGCACGGGGCCGAGACGGTGCTTTTGGCGCAGGAGTCGGAGCTGCGGGGCCATCGTCTCCGGATGCGAGGAGGTCGACAGGCTGGAATAATAGTAGTTGGCGGTGATGGCGGGGATCCGCGCAATGGGCGCGCCGAGCCGGCTGGCCCGCAGGATCCAGTCCCAGTCGCTGTATGCGGGAATGTGCGTGTCGAAATAGCCGACTTGGTCGAACACCTGGCGCGAGACGACGAGGGTCGAGGGAATGACGGGGCTGGTTTGGGTTAGCATGCTGGGCTGGTAGGCGAACCGGAAGGGTCTGTGCCATCCTTCCTCCAAGTGGTACAACTCGGCATCGGTGAAGACGATGCCGGCATGGCTCTGCAAAGCTGTGAGCGTGGTGAGCAGGTGATTCGGCAGCCATTCGTCGTCATCGTCTAAAAAAGCGATGAACGGGCCCTGGGCATAATGGATTCCGACGTTGCGGGCGGCGGCCGCGCCCTGGTTGGGGAGGAGCCCGATGGAGTGGACCGCAAATGGATAACGGGCAAAATTTTCGTGCGCATAAGGAGTCTGGCCGTCGCGAATGACGAAGACCTCAAGCGTCCCCGCAGCGCTCTGGGCGGCGATGGAATCCAGAGCGCGGAACACGGTGGTGCTGTGAATGGTCGGGATAATGACCGTCACTTCAGGAATCATCCAGCCACCCCTTGTCTTTCTGTCTTTGTTCCTGTCTTTACCATACCACACCATAAAGGGGCCGGGGACAAGGCGGCGAGTGCTAGTCGGGACCGCGCATAGAGTGCCTGTTCCACAGACTCAACCCCTCGTACAGGCTGTAGACACCGGCCAGCACCAGGCTGTAAGGCACAAACAGCCAAGCCATGCACCCAAAGTAGTGCAAGCGCCGCAATTCCATGACTCCCAGCACCGCCAGGTATCCGAGGATGGCCCACAAGAGGGTGGGCACGGGCCAGGCAAGCACCTTGCCCGCGCCCAGGACAGATGCCAGCGCGGCCCATTCTCCCAAGGCCCGCTTCCGGGCCTTTCTGATGCGCTGGATTCTGAGATGCTCACCGCACAGGGAGACAGTGTAGCCCCCACACTGGGAACACACCGCGGCGCCGCATTCGCCGCAAGTCCGGGAAGCGCTCCGGCGGTGGCGCGGGCAGGTGGGGATGGGAGGCGCTGGGCGCGGCGGCGGGGGAGTGTGGTGATCCGGGGGCTCCTTCACCGCGGGTGTCCAGGCGGCGCGCCCGGCGGTAATTTGCGCGTAAGCCCAGTTGATGGTTTTCATCCGCTCCTCTTGCAGGCGGGACCGGGCTTCATCTTCCCGAAACAGATCGGGATGATTTTCCCGCGCTTTGCGCAAATAGGCGTGGCGGATTTCGGCCTCGTCCAAGGTCGGCTGAATCCCTAGAACTGCCCATGGATCGTTCTCCCCCATAATCTCCTCCTGAAGTCAGTATGCCCGAGGGCTCAGGATATCTCTATGACAGCGGGGGCAAACATATTTCTTTGGAGAGCAGTTGCGCAGGCAAGCCAAGCTCCGCAGACGGACAGCACAGAGGCAGAGCAGGTAAAGGGGACGCACCCGCAAACTCTATCACGCAACACGGGAACATCATGGGGAATCACGGCCCGGTTCCACTCAAACCCGAGAGGACTAAACAAATTGATGCCCTCACCGCCTTTGAGTCCCTGGGCAGTGCGCACGCCGCCGCTGCCCTTGAGAACACCGGACCGTGCCGCATTTTGTCCAATCAGCATACGCTACCCGCGTCAAAAAGGCCACCAAACAGGCGCGGCGACCTTTCAAGCCTCATTATTCAGTCAGGGGACTGGCGGTGGGTGCCAGCTCTGTCGCGAACGTCCATGGGTCAGGGGACGCATGGGGAAGAACAAAAATTGGGCCGGGGTGACGACTCATCAGATCGCTTGGCGGACGCATCATGCGGCGACGTTGCACCGGTGTTCCGGCAGGGCAATGCCGTCATCAATGATGCGAGAGGCCTCACTGACAGCGTTTTTCAAGAGTGCGTCCAGCATCCACCGCTTGGACGAATTTGCCTGCCGATTCCATCGTCGCCATTACAACACCCGCCTCAGTGTTTGAGGATATTGACATAGCTGACGTGGCGGATGCCGACGCCGTAATGGTAGACCATCGTGCCGCCCAGAGAGCCGGTCAATGTAATCATGACTACGGCCAAAAGGAGAAGCACCGTGGATAAAGGGGTAGAGCGGCCGCGCCCTGTGCTCCAAAATGACCAGGCCCGGCCGCTGTGCGAAACCGCCGGCGCGCTTTGGGGGTAGTGCGAGTAGAACCGCACGGCTATAGCCAGCAGGGCAAAAACTCCGGTCAGTACGGCGTCGCGCTGGTGCGCTCCCAAAAGGACCGTAGTGGTGGGAGTCCAGTGGACGAACTGCTCGGATATGACTCCCATGGCGGCTGCTATGGCTCCGGCTAAAAACCCCAGAACCGTCAGCCAGAAACTGCTCCGGTCAAGAAAGTGATCGGGCGTGCGCATGAAGCGGCTCACAATATCGACAGCTAAGGCCAGATAC
>JAKAAS010000502.1 GCA_021802225.1 Bacillota bacterium | reverse complement strand
GGACTGTTTGGCCGACACTGCGCAACAAACCCGGGAGCAATAGGTATTGCCGACCTGGCGGTCCCGTGACCCCACGCAGTAAATGAAGGCGACGGATTGCGGCACTTCGCCGTTGGAGGGGCGGCGCACGGGACCCTTGGCAAACATTTCTTCCAGTTCGGCGCCGGTGATCACGTCGGGAAACAGACCGTAACCATATTTACCGTCGCGGCGGGGATCGAAGTGGTCAAATCCCGTGGCCAGGACCACCGCCTGAGCATGCAGTTCGTGCGGGTGGGAACCTTCAAGCTGCACGCGGAATCCTTCCTGGTCCTCTTCCACCGCCCCGATGCCCGCACTGGTGACAACGGTGACGTGGGGATTGTTCTGAACAGCTCCGGCCAGGCGTGCTACGAGGGCGGGGCCGCTGCTGAAGTCCGGCATGAGCACCTGATACTGGTGCTGTGCGACGGCTCCGCCCAGGGCGTCATGCTGTTCGACCAACGTCACATCCAAGCCGAAATTTCCCAGGGTAGCCGCCGCCTGAAGTCCTGCCGGGCCCCCTCCGATGACGATGACTGAATTGGACATCTCCAACCTCCTTGTTTTGGGGCTACACGGGTTGTTCGACCGGAGGGATGTACAGCTGGTCCGGTTCCTTGCCAGCCCGCAGTTCTTCGAGATAGGCTTCGTAGGCATCCTTCGATGCGCGCCAATCGATTCCCATTTTATCCAGAAGTTTCTGCCATCCCGATGTGTGCCACTGGATTTGAACGACCTTATAAGGGTCGGCGCCTGCGGCGAGGGCGGCGAACTGGACATCCGCAATCACCGGCAAGTCGTAATTGTAGCCGTGCGCCTTGCCGATCCACTGGTTTTTATCCAGGGTCGTGGTGCATCCCGTGTCCTGGGTAATGGCGACGTCCGAGTGGGCTTCTTCGACCATCACCTTGATCTTCCTCTCCAGGGAAAAGGAGCGGGAGAACTCGCGTTCGGTCAGAATGTGGCGGAAGCCAAATCCGCAGCAGTCGTACCATGTGGAATAGTCCGCCACCTGGGCGCCGAGTTCCAGAAGAATCGCCGTGGTGGGGGCCGGCCGCTCCCCGCCGTAAACCGCCGGATCGTAGATCACGTCTTCCGGAACCAGTTTCCACACATGGCAGGCCGGGTGCACGGTGGTGACAATATTGGAAACGTCGTATACCCGCATGGCAGCCACACGGTCGCGCAAGACGTGGAGCCACTCGCTGTAATGCACAATTTCCTCGGGGATCACCAGTTCCCGCCCGACCTTGTGCATAATGCGGCGGACTTCGTCCCGCAGGTCCTTGTGTTCGATTAGCAAGTTGCGCATCTCTTTGTAGTTGCCAAACGACGTGCCGCAGTGGATCAGCGGAAAGTAGCCGGTCTCGTAGGCGCGGTGCCAGTTTCTCACCGCCACACTGGCCAGCGCCACCAGATTGGAGGTGCCGGACCCATGATAATTCCAGGCAGTGCAGCTGGTCTGGTGGGTCTCATCCAGGTATTCGAGACCGAGCTTGTTCATAAACCACATGATGCTGGTCGGATAGCCGGGAATATTGCCGCACTGCCCGCATGACTTGTGGTGCCACAGCTTGTTGGTGGGAATCCTCTTGGTGCGTCCCAACAGGGTCTCCACGGTGATGGGCTGGTTTTCCTCGGTAATGTGAATCACCTTGACCTCGCCCTGCGCTTCCAGTTCTGCGAGCTCTTCGCGCGGGTCCGGCTTCTGATTTTTGATCAGGGCGCGTTTGTCGACCGTTTTGGTCACGAATTCCCATCCCGTTGTCTTAATGCTGCTGTCGATGGCCATATTGTTCCTCCATTTCTGGGATTAACGGGCGGATTCCACCATATCCCGGAGATCTTCCACCATGTCCGCCACAACTTCATAGAGATTGGGATCGATTTCCTCAATGAGGCGGAATACGCCGGTCTCTTCATAGATGCTGTACAGCTCGTAGGAAGTTTCCGGGGAGACGCGCCAGGCTGAGGTGGTCACCTGCAGTGTGTAGACAGGGATGGCCTTGCGCTTTATCGCCAAATCGGTGGAACTCCAGGGGATTTTCGGGCCCCAGTCGGGAAAGAAGTCGGGCTGGATCATATCGGGGGTCAGCTGATTGCCGATGGACAGCACTTTCAGCAACACCCGGCCATAAGGTTTGAGCAAGCGGTGGACCGCCTCCATCCCCCGCCAGACAGCGACCTCGCGCATGATCATGACGAGACCTCCCGGCGAGTTGTGAAACGGACAGCGCATGGCGCAGGTGTAGCACTGGGCGCATGCCCAAATATATTCATCCATCATGCCCTTGACAGCTTCAGCGTCACCGGACAACACGGTCTGCACCACGATCCGGGGCGAATAATCGAAAAACCTGTGTGAGGGGCACGACCCGCTGCAGACTCCGCAATTGAGGCAGCCGTGGATCACTTCTTCATAGCGGAGGTCGCTCTGAATGGCGTCCAGCAGACTCTGGGCGTCCTGCTGGCCCACGTCGTCCGGATTGAGACGCAGATGGGTGACAGTGTCTTGTTCGTGGCTCATGGATGGTCACCTCCCTAAAACAGAATTTGTTGCGCCGCAAGGCAGTTAGCTGAGATAAACGGTGCGGTCAGCCGTCAGCAGCAGCTCGTGAAAATCTGCGGCTCCGATCCACTCCAAGGGCCAAGCGACCCCGCCGGGGTCGAGGTGCACCAGCGGAAGACTCAGCCGGCACCCGTACAGGAGCACCGACTGGTCTTCCGCTATG
>JAKAAS010000501.1 GCA_021802225.1 Bacillota bacterium | reverse complement strand
TTCTCAAGCAAAAAAAGCGATATATGCCAAAAAGAGTGCCGGTCCATAAAAAAATATCAAGAAGACCAGCAAACTCGGCAGGATCAGTCCATAACCCCAGACCGTATCGCGAAGCTGCTGCCGGGTGACCGACCTGCCGTGCGATTTTGGGCGGCTGTCAGGCTGAGAAGAATCGGCGGGAACAGGCCGCGACATCATGGTGTCAGGACCTCCTGACGGACATCGTCTGGGTCTGGAACAGTGATGCGCGAGCCAGCCTCTCCCGCAAACCAGTGAATCCCGGACCATGGCACTGACAGTCGCGTCTCCTGATGACGTTGAAAGCTCTCCGGTGCCCGGTGAGTCAGGCTAATAGGATGATGGTGCCAATGGCCGTGCGTCTGGCAGTGCGAGCCCAGAGACTCGATGGTGGTCGGCACAAACGCAAAGGCAAAAGCGTTGGTCAGCGGTTTAGGCACGATGTCTTCCGGCCTAAACCCCATATAGATGGTGTGCGATGTGGAGTCTTCCGGCAAGAGGGTGCTGACCGAGGTCGGGAGAGGGATCGGCGTCTCGGGTGAATGAGCGGGGTGGAACCAGGCCGCATTTTTATCTACAGCAATGCGTCCCGAAACGATGTTCATGGACGGGGAACCAAAAAACTTAGCCACGAAGATGGTGGAAGGATGCGCATAAATCTCCGCGGGGGTCCCAATCTGTTGGATGCGTCCCTGATCCATCACCATAATGCGGTCCGCCATGGTCATGGCCTCTGTTTGATCATGCGTTACGTAAATTGTGGTGATTTTTAGGCGGTCATGGAGCAAGCGGATTTCGGTGCGCATATGATCCCGGAGTTGTGCGTCGAGGTTTGACAGCGGTTCATCCATTAAAAATACCCGCGGATTCCGTACCAACGCTCTACCGAGGGCCACTCGCTGTTTTTGGCCTCCAGACAATTCACCGGGGCGCTTAGGCAGCAACTGCTCAATTTCCAGCAACGCAGCCACTTGCTGAACACGCTGCGCTATCGTGTGCTTGGGCGTCCTTTGAGCCTCGAGGCCAAAACTCATATTGCTGTAGACCGACATGTGGGGGTAGATGGCATAGTTTTGGAAAACCATGCCGACGTCGCGGGTATGAGCGGGCCATTGGTCGACGCGCTCGGTATCGAAATAAATTTCACCTTGGGATGGCCGTTCCAGTCCGGCCACGAGGCGGAGCGTGGTCGATTTGCCACTGCCCGAGGGGCCGACTATCACAAAGAACTCCCCGTCAGCAACCTCAAAGCTCAGTGGGGAGAGTACGTCATGTGAACCAAATGTCTTCATGACGCGGCGAAAAGTTACACGGGCCATAATATCCTCCTGTGTGAATAGAGTGGGGCATGAGTGAAACTGCTTACGGGTTTGACTATGGAGGGGAAGAATGAGGAGCTAATTAGAAAGAGATTGCTGTGCAGTTAAGAATAAGTTAAATGGAGTGCATAACTGCTCCATTCATGCTTGAAGCTGTGTAGAAGGATGGGAGTTCCCCGGGGGAGCGATTCACTGCTGAATTTATCTGAGGGTGTGAGGATCAATGCCGAAGAGGTCATGAAAAGATTCGAGCAGGGTGCCCCGACGGGGTATCCATGATGCGAGGCTGCCCGGGCCGGCGTTCTGAGGATCTCGGGCAGTGTTAACAATCTACTATACGGGGGGCGTTTTGGCCGCATTCATAGAAGGGAAGGGACGGTACGCAATGTTGTTCATCTGCATAACCGGGGCAATCGCGAAGTTGCCAAGGGGTCCTGAACGGTGCTGGCGAGGTGCCAGACCATGCAACGGTAAGCTGTTGCTACTACGCCTATCCTGTCCATAGACTGACGGCAAGACGTCCTCGCTTGGACGGCAATCTTGTCCCTAGGCTGGTCCTATGCCCCCTGGGAGACATGTGATAACGGGATGCCATGACTATTTTTCAGGATTTTAACCATCGGAAAATAGCGTTGACGGGCGGCTTTGGCCGAAAGGTCCCCAACGAGGTCTTGTTGTTTCTCCCTTTTCCGGTCTTCACGGGAAAATGCCGTCAAGACTCAGTAAACGCTTCGCGGCCTTGACGGGTTCACCCATTTGATCACGGTTCCCACCAAATCATGGACAACGAACCCGTCAACGGCTGGACATTATGTGATGGCAGAAACAGTAGGCAACTCATTAGAGAGTGGGGATGCTCCTGGTTTCTTGGAAGTATTTCAATCATCAGAATCTGGGATGTGGAGGGATCGATACTTTCCTGTTGACTTAAAGTCCCGCGCATTGCGCTTCTGAGGCCAGGCCAAGCAGGGGAATGCGCGGGGCGACGAGTACGAAGAGAGGGGGGTGACAACGTGGTGGGCAAGTTCGTGACACTCTCCCGAGGGGTTGTCGCCGCCCCATGCATCGCGTGCAGTGGCAGCGGACCTTGGCTGGTGGTTCTGCCGATCCTCACACTTCCCGGCCCGGTCTTCGACCATGTGCACAAGCATTGTTCCATGGCGAATCACCTGGGCAACAGACTCGCACAATTTCCTAGCGTTGCGATTTCTTACGCCTAGTTCTCGCATACGAGGTACAGTGTATCCCTGATTTATGATGCTGCAGATCCCTGTTGATTCGCTACAAAACATCACAGGAACCAGAGGGAAGCAGGATGGCCTCCGCGGAAAGAGAACCTTCTGACGATGGTGTGTTTAGGGAGGACGCGCCTACAATGACCCGGCACCCTGCGACCGTCTGGCCTCAGAAGCGCAATGC
>JAKAAS010000500.1 GCA_021802225.1 Bacillota bacterium | reverse complement strand
CAGGCAAACTCTGGCGTTATCGTCTGCTAATTTCAGAATATCACACAATTGCTTCCAAGAGCACGGAATTTATGCCCGCAGGCTCGCCGCCGCCTCCGACGTGTGTCGTCTGGCCAGGCAGATGAAGGCTAGCGGTTCCCAGGGCGAGCCGCCATTTGTCCATTTGGGCAGGAATCACAGAATGCACGACAGACTTTCAGATGTTCTGCCACACCTTCAGCTGGTGCCGGATGGGCTGACCGTCTCTAGGATGATGCTCCAGTGGGCGCCATGCAAAGGGCGAATCCGGTAACTTGCTCAATTCTCCGGTGGGAATTAGTGTAGGGAGAGCTCGCTGATACAAGAATCAGCGAGCTCGGCTGCCAAAGGGCATCTGCGCCCTGAAGTGTCCCGGTTAGCGCACCGCCGCACTTTCGAACTGCCTCCACTAAACAGTGACAGCCGCTTCAGCCGTCACTGTTTAGTCCGAAGGTTAGACTCTCCCGGCATCGGCCCTTTGGCCGACTCGTTTACGCGTGCGGGTGCTATGCTACTATGGTAGTGCCTGTAACCAAGGGAGGAATTTCGATGACGATGGATGCCAGGAAAACGGTGGAGAAAACCTTGACAGTTGATGCTGACCTGCTGCTCGGACTCCATGATTTTATTACCCAGCCAGACACGCGACTGGCAGATGTCTTTGCTGAACAGAATTTCCAAGTATCCCCCACAGTGACCCTCAATTGGCTGATTAAGCATGACTTATTTGAAGGGGTCGTTATGCACGTGAGCCTGATTGATATGGAGGCGTACCAGCATCTTGGTGGTCAAGAGGTCAGCATTTCGGCGCCTGAAGACATTTACGGCGATTACCGCGTGTCCTTGGAGGAGACTGACTATATCCTTCGTGTACTCTCCCACTGATTTCGGCGGCTCATGGCCTGCGATTCTTCATCCCTGTTTTAACGATGCCGCAGCCGGTTAGGGGCGACAAGAAGATGGCGCCGTGTTATCCTGTGCTAGTGTACAAACATGAGGGGTGCAAATGCGCTGAGAGGCTTACCGCCAACCCTAGAACTTGGCCAGGCAATTCTGGCAAAGGACAATGTTCAGGCTGATCCGCAAGGGTCGCTTGCGGCCTGCAACGGTATCTTTTCCTATTCTGCTCTGCCCCCCTCGTGCTATTTGCGATGACCGTTAGCAAACGGTCATAATAAATCCGCATAGAGGTGGAATCTATTGAGTTCACAGGAACGTTCCGAACCGAATGGCATTTGGCATGTCGAGCAAAACGGCATTAACCCTGTTGCCGGGTCCGGCCGGCACGGCTCGCCCCGGGATGTTTTCTGGGTGTGGTTTGCCGGAAACTTGTCGTTTACCTATATCGTTATAGGAGCCGTCGTCTGGAGCTATGGGCTGTCACTGGGACAGAGTTTGCTGGCAATAGCCGCTGGCCTCGCATCTTTTGCAGCCATCGGCTATCTGGGCATTCCCGGAAAAGCTACGGGGTTGCCGACCATGGCCTATTCCGCCCGGTATTTCGGCCCCCGGGGCAACAGGCTTTTAGCGTTCGTCGCGTGGCTCAACATGCTGGGCTGGGAAACAGTCGTCCTTATCATTGCCAGCTATGCGGTCGCGGCAATTTTTCATCTGGTGCTGGGAGTCCCAAGCACTGCCGGTTGGTTGGTAGTGTCCCTGGCCTTGACCGCCATGGCAGAACTCTCTTTGGCGTTTCTGGGGCATGCGACTATTGAGTATCTCCAGAAATGGGTGTCGTATATTTTCGGATTCCTGACTCTGGTGATTCTTCTCGCTCTCCTCCCGCATGTTGCTTGGCACGCCATATGGTTTCATGCCCCCGGCCCCTGGCTTAAGGGAGTTGTTCCGTCCATCACGGTCGTCGTGGCGGTCAGCGCCCTCTCCTGGGTCACCACGGCCTCCGACTACACCCGTTACCTGCCTGCGTCAATCCGCAGCGGACGCGTCGCCAGCGCGGCCGCCTGGGGCTCGATTATCCCTACTGCCTTATTGATGCTGGTGGGCCTGTTGCTGGCCGAAAGCGCGCCCTCGCTGGCGGACGCCGCCAATCCAGTGGAGTTCCTTCTGCACTGGCTCCCTGGCTGGGCTCAGGTTCCGTATCTCATTATCACCTTGGTGGGCATCCTAGCGGGCGGCGTGCTGTGCGCCTATTCATCAGGGTTAAGTCTGTTAGCAGCCGGGGTAAAAATACGGCGTTCCCGCACAATTGGAATTGATGCCCTGATTTCTATTGCTGCCAGCGCCTACATTCTCCTGATTTCCCAAGGATTTCTCGGCAACTTTGAGGGATTTCTTGACTTGATCGCTGCACTGCTGGCGCCGTGGGCCGCAATTGCTCTCTGGAACGTTCGGTCGGTCCGTCCTATTTCTGCTTCCCGGACCGTTGCCGCCTGGCTTATTGGCGCGGCACTGGCTGTCGCGACAACGTCGACCCCGGTATTCTCGGGTCCGTTGGCCCAAGGAATCTTCAGCGGCTCATCACTGGGATACTTTGCCGGATTTTTGGCCACGTTCGCGCTCTATGGCGGTCTGCTCCTACTACACAGTTCCTGAGGCCGGCCTAACTTTGTGATCCAGGACTCTTAAGGGCGGGCCGTCACGGGCCCGCCCTTAACGTGCCCAATTTGCTGAGGCCCCGCAAAACTCTCGCCTGATTCCAGACCGAGTGAAAAAACTCACGATGTGGCAGCATGGGGCCGGGGAATAATCACGGTCGGATAATGCCCGTGTGTCACCACCCACTGTG
>JAKAAS010000499.1 GCA_021802225.1 Bacillota bacterium | reverse complement strand
TTCAAGCCGGGATGAGGTGGTATTCGTCTCGTCCAACGGCTGGGACGTGGCCGGCGCTGCTCACTTTGGGTTTAGAGTCATTTGGGTGAATCGCGGCGGCGCGCCGCTGGAGCAGCTATCGGTCAAGCCATGGAAAATGGTCTCCAGTTTGAGCGAAATAGCACCGGCGGCAACGGAGTGACCGTCGAGAGGTAACGCTCGTCGCTAAAGCGCTGGATTGTGGCGGTTTTGGATCCAGTAAATGGTCAAGTCGCGATTCTTGAAATAGATCGGCATGGGGCCATGCAATCGAGTCCAATCCCGAAGCCACGTGCGCAAGAGGCTCAATTGTTGCGCGTCCTGCGCGAAGAGGTAGGCGCGGCCAGGGACGTTGGGCACGTACACCCGACTCGGTACAAAAAAGAAAATATACCGCTGATCCAACGCATAGGTCTTTACCCTGGGCGCATGATAGTGCGGCCAGCGATCCTGGGGGCTCACATGGCTCACCCAAAAATTGGGGTTGTATTGATAGCCTTGATTGACCGCCAACGCATAACCGCCATTCGCGACCGCAGCCCAGGAAAAGTTGGGAAAGCTGGTACCCAATCGGACGAACTCCGCCACGTAACTGTCGCTATTCATGGTATACGCCATAAAAGGCTGGGGCACTGCCCGCTTGAGCAGAAATCCCAGAATGCCCGCAGCGACCACCAGCGCACCGCCCGCAGCCCAGGACCGCTGGACCCCCAGCCGTTCGACCGCTTCTTGGACGCCCGCGGCCCCCAACCCAATGCTGAGAGCTTCCACCAAGGCCAGAAACTCCCCAGACCGCGTGACGAGGGGGTAATAGTTGATGCCGACGCGCGGCAGCTGCACCACCGCCTCGGCAAACAGCAACAGCAAAAACGCCGTGGCGGGAAGCCCCATTTCCCAGAGCTCGTCGTACCATAGCAGCTTGGTTACGAAAAGTGCAAAGATACCGCCCAATGCCACCCAGACCATTGGCGCAATCGGAGGGTATGAAGGGGCCCCGCCGCCCCCGCCGGTGGAACCCACGATCGTTTCCGTCAAAAAGGTGAGTCCACTGGACAAGAGCGGTTTCCCCAATGCCAGTCCGATAGCCAGTGGTGCCACGACAATAGCCGCTGCTACCGGCACCATCCAAAGATAGGACTTGAGGACGCGTCCCGAAATGCCGGCAACGCTCCAGCCGCCGAAAGTTCCAGCTATCGCCGCCAAGGCGGCATTTAAGAGAGCAATGGGATGGGCGAGGCCGACCACCGCGAGTAGGACGGAGGCGGCCACCGCGTATCCGCGCTTTCGCGTGACCCACGACTGAAACACCAGCCACGCCACCGGCAGCACCCACAGGTTCCCAAATTCCTGACCCTCCGCCGCCATTTGCCGTACCGCCTGGTACGGCAACAGGTGAGGCAAGAGGCCATAGATTGCGCCGGCTGCAAGCGCTGGCACGGCACGCCCCGAAAACCGAAAGGTAGACCACATCACGGACGCGGTCAGGAGCGTACCGACAAAGGCACCAAAAAACTTCACAAAGGTTACCGCGTTAGCATGGGTCAGAGTCTGGATTCCCGCCATGACGATGTAATATCCCTGGGGATAAATGCCGTTCGGAAAGAGAGTGCTGGCGTCAATGCCCTTGACCCAAGCCACTGTCTCATAGGCATCAGAGAAGAAGAGGCCGGCGTGGTGCCAATCGGCATCGAACCGCATCCAAGCGGAGGCGCCAATAATCAACAATGCCGCCGCAATCCAAACATAGGCTAGCGGCTCTCGCGGCACCCAGTCCCACTTCAGGCTGGCCTTCTCCCGAATCCAGTCACGTGCGCCGCGACGCCACCGTTTTCCTTCTGAGAGGCTGTCATAAACGGCCGCGCTCACCTGATTGCCATGCGTAAGCACATATCGGCTTTGTCGCCTTCGGTGGAGCAGCCAGCCTGTCAGCACCATGAGCACCAGCAGCAGCACCCCGCTGAATACATTGACGGCAGCCATGACATATCCCGCCACAATAATCCACAGCACCATGAGGCCGGTGCGGGAAATCCACTGGTCTGGCGAGTCAACGGTAAGCCTGGGGAACAGGAAGACCGGCAGAATGCCCAATACCACAACGCTCCCGAGGCAAACCTCCAGCAGCGTCAAAATCATCAATGGAGTTGGCAAGGACATAGCAAGATGAATGACACATTCCTCCACCGAAACCGAATGCTAACAAACTAACGCCCAAAAGGATTGAGGACGAGCGGCAAAACCACTGCGAATACGGCGCTCGCGCCTAGGGCCATGTAAGCTCTGCGGGCAGCCACCGTGCGAACACCCCACGACGCCGCAGCCGGCTTAATCCCGCCGTAGGACAGCAGCAATAGAACCAGCACAACAAACAAGAGCGGCCCTATTAGCGGATGGACAATGGTGAAAGCCCAGTACGGGCCCCAATGGTGTGCAACAAAGAAAATCACCATGATCCGCAGGATGTTGGCAATGAACGCCAGCCCACATCCGGCGGCAACCATGAGAAGCTTGCGCCGCCATGTCATTTCAAACACCAAGAGTGCCACAGGAAACAAAACCAACAACGCCAAAATGCTGTCCGACCCACTGCAGGCTGCGGTTACGCCGACCAAAATCGGCTTGCCTGCGTAATCCACTGCATACGTTCCCGGCGCGGCCAGTACGTGAAGCCATGGGACCGCATGGGAAAACCCATTCAGAATGTGATAGGCGGCCGCCTCTAGATGAGGGTTAAGACGGTCGATGATCCATATGTATATAGGGGGGCCA
>JAKAAS010000498.1 GCA_021802225.1 Bacillota bacterium | reverse complement strand
CAAAGCCAAGATCCACCGCAATCACCTCCGCGCCTTCGCACGTCTTCACGCTCATATCCCAGTAGACATAACCCCGCTCCACCCGTAAAGGCTCCTGCGCACATGCTGCCAGCATAGGCCGACACCTCCCCCCTCAATGAATACAAATTTTCGACATTCAAGAAGAATATTCCTGCTTGTCAGCTGCATGGTCAGAATTTTTTTGGATCGCCGCCCACATGGTGCTACGAGGGCCGCACTTCCAGCAAAATATTGGCGCTGACCACCTTGCTATCGGCATGGCAGATCCAGGCCTCATCAATTTCCAGCTCCATGATTTCCGGCACCTCATCCACCAGGCGCGATACCCGCAAGAAGAATTCCGCTAGAACCTCCGCACAAAAGGGCGCTGTCTGCCGGCCTTTCAATAAAGACTGGGCAAAAGCCGCCGCGTCACGGTCGGTCAGGGGAATAAGGCGGCTGTGGCTGGACGCGTCCTTAGCAGCTGCCGTGGCGGTTAAAATGGGGCCAAACAGCGGGTCCATATGGGAACGCACAGCCAAGCGGCAAAATCCCTGGTCCTGCTCGGTCAGGGCCAGTTGGCTTCTCAGTCCCACCAGGTCCAGCAGCTGGCTGGCCCTGACCGGACCAATCCATGAGGATTCCCTGGCGCTCTGCCAGCTCTGCGCCAGGGCCCTCGCCTCTTCGAGATGGGTATCAGCCAGATCCGGCAGCCTGCCCAGCGGCTGTCTTTGATATTCAGCGTACCGCGTCAGCTGTCCAAGCGCCCGTACCGCCAGTTCAGGGAAAGGGTAGACGGGGATGCGGAAACTGCTGCCGGCGATGTAGTCGATCGGCCCGTGCCCCATCATCAGAAAATTGGCCAGCACCGGCTTTGTAAGCCCGCACTTCTCCACAGCCTGGCGGATCGCATCGGAGACTCCCTGCGCTTCCGAAATTCCGACGGGGATGAACAGGACGATGACCGCATCCACTGACGGGTCGACCAGTGCCGCGCTCAAGTCATCATAATAGCGCTGGCCCAGAGCATCAAAGCCAAGATCCACAGGCGGGCCCGCTAATTGCAGGCCCACCGCTTCGGTGGCGTCGACCGTAATCACAGCAGCTCCCGCGGCATTGGTAATGACCCGGACGCGGTTGCCATAGGGGAGCGGCACTGAGCCCAGCAGGGCGGCAATATCGAACAACTCCTGCAGAGTGTCGGCACGGATGATCCCCGTCTGATGGAATAGGGCTTGCACCGCGATTTCATCGCCAAGGCTCTGCTGGCGGGACTCCGCCCCAAAAGCGGAATCGATGGTCCGCGCACTCTTGACTGCCAGGATCGGCTTGCGTTGAGAGAGGCGGCGGGCAATGCGGGAAAATTTGCGGGGGTTGCCAAAGGATTCCAGATAGAGCAGAATCATCGCGGTCGCTGGATCATCCTCCCAATATTGCAGCAGGTCATTGGAGGATACGTCCGCTTTGTTGCCCGTGCTGGCAAAGCTGGACACGCCGACTCCCATGCGGGAGGCATAATCCAGGATCGCGATGCCCAGCGCCCCTGACTGGCTGGCAATGGCCACCTTCCCGGACGGCGGCAGCGCTGGCGCAAAACTGGCGTTCAGCTGTTTTTCTGGATGGGTGTTGAGCAACCCCAGAGAATTCGGACCCACGAGCCGGATTCCGTGCCGCCGCAGCTTGGCTGTAATCTCCTGCTCGAGGATGGCGCCTTCCTCATCTTTGTCGGAAAAACCAGCCGACGTGATCAGAACCGCCTTCACCCCGGCTTCGATGCAGTCATCCACCACGCTTTGGACTTGGTCCCGGGCCACGACAATAACCGCCAGGTCCACGGCATCGGGCACATCTTGTACTGAAGGGTACGCCCTCACCCCCAAAACGGCTTTGGCACTGGAGTTGACGGGATAGACGACGCCGTTGAAAGGGCCGGCGAGGACATGGCTCAGCAGCAAGTGGCCCAGGCGGTGGGAGTCGCGCGATGCCCCCACCACGGCAACTACGGCGGGTTCAAAAAAGGGCCGCAGGGAGGCGGCGGTCGCCAATTTTTCCCGGGTCTCCTGCAGGGCATGGGTTCTCTCCGTCTGCTGAAGCGGCAACACGAGGTGGATCACTCCGGACTCCTGCTTTTCGTGGACTTCATACCCGCTGTCCTGGAAAACACGCAGCATCCGCCGATTGTCACTTAGCACATAGGCTTCAAACTGCTTCAGCCCCCGCCGCCACGCGATCTGCGCCAGATGCTCCAACAGCAGGGTCCCTAGGCCCCGCCCTTGGATCCGGTCGTCAACAAAAAAAGCCACTTCCGCCGTCGCGTCCCCAATCATAATGTAGTGCCCTATTCCCAAAACCTGGTCCTGACTGACGCAGATGAGAGACTTTCCCTTGCCCTCACTGAGGATCATCCGGTCAATGTCCTGTTCCCCGACTTCCTTGATCATGTGAAAAAACCGGAAATACAAATCATCTGCCGACGCGTGCCGAAAGAGCTCGTGAAGCATAGCTCTGTCCTGCGCGGTGTCCTCCGCCTCACGCAGATCGGCCACCCGGCCGTCACGAAGAATTATCCTGGCCAGAGCTCCCATCCCCTTCCCGTCCCCGCTGCTTATGATTATATTACGCCGGGGTTCTCAACAGGGACCATGCTACCCTATAATAAGAGGAAAAATGAATGGATGCGGTGACGACGGAGCTCGCAAAGTTTATTTACACGGAAGAATACAGCCAGTATGATTTTGGGGCGACGCACCCTTTTAATCCTGTCCGTCTGAGGTCGACCAAGAGCCTGAT
>JAKAAS010000012.1 GCA_021802225.1 Bacillota bacterium | reverse complement strand
AAAGCCTTCAGGCCTTAGCTAACATCACCGACGCTTTTACGTTGCAACACTACTCGTTTGACCAAGACGCTGAAGTGCGAGCTGCCGTCGCGGCCAATGAAAACGCCGGGCCAGGATTACTCATGCAGCTGGGCATGGATCCCTCTCCCGCCGTTCGTACGCAAGTCGTCCACAATCCCAACACCACTGAGCTCACACTGGTCAAATTGGCTCATGATCCCGAGAAGAATATTCGCGCGGCGGTCACGGAGCACCCCAACGCCACAAAGTCCGTACTCGATGCGCAGGCTACCGACGCCTCTATTGAGATCCGCACCGCGGCTCAAAGCCGCCTTAATACGCTCGATGGTCCCGAACGCTAATAGCCCGTGTGCGCGTCTGGCTCTCTCTTCGGAGAGGGCTGGGCGGGCCTACGGGCTCGAAAAACCCAGAAAGGAGACCAGCACCCATGCATATCCACACGACCAAACGCTATCAGCGCCATTTTTCCAAACTTCCACCCGTCGCCCAGCAGGCGATCCGGCGGGCATTGACCTACTTCGAGCAACCCCACCGGACTCAACCGCTTCTCTGCTTCGACGGCATCTATGAGCTCAGGGCCGCCAACTGGCGAGTTACCTGGTCGCGGGGCGAGACGCCGGACCAAGTGCTCCTGCGGAATTGCGGCAGTCATGATCTCGTCCTAAAACGACCATAGGAGGTGCGATATGGCACGACATTATCACCGGAAGACCAATCACGACGACACACTGATCCTCATCGCCATTCTGGCTGTCCTAGGGTGGTTTTACTGGCGGCCTCTGCTAGCCTTTGCGCGTATTGGCTGGCCGTGGGCCTTGGGACTGGCAATCATTCTGGTGATGACGGTTCTGCTCCTCCGCGTCATTCTGCACCAAGGTCAACGCCGACAAGACCGGGCTCTCCTGGATGTCCAAAAAATGTCCCACATGACCGGAATTGAGTTTGAGAGCGCACTAAAAGCGCTCTTCGAGGCGCAGGGCTACCAGGCCCGCCTCACCCCCAAAACCGGCGACTTTGGGGCGGACTTGCTTCTGCGGCAAGCTGGAAAGCTCACGGCCTGCCAAGCAAAAAGGTACAAAGAAAACGTCGGGATTGCCGGCGTCCAAGAGGTGATCGGCGCCCGCGAGTATTATCATGCGGATTCGGCTATGGTCGTCACCACGGCCGGTTTTACGAAAGCCGCACGGGCTCTAGCGGCGGAGGCTCATGTAGAGCTTTGGAGCCGGGCGAAATTAGCCGCCGCCGTCCAAGCCACAACAAAGGAGGCAAAATCCCATGCATGATCCCACCTACGATGCCATGCTCACCCACCGCATGCGCTCAGATGTCGCATGGCTGGCCGGGTCTATCGGACTCTCAGCTCTGTTGCACGTCGCGTTTCCCAGCTCGTTTCTGGCCATCATCCCGCTTGGTGTCTCTATCCCTGCTGCTGTTCTGTTGGTCGTCCACGCGTTGAAACGGCTATAAGTAAGGGGGAGAAAATCATGATTATCAATGCCAACATCGGGACTTTATTCGCTGAAAACGCCTTGGCCAACACCAGTAACACACTGAACACCTTACAGCAGGAGCTGTCCACGGGATATGTCATCAATACCCCGGCGGACAGTCCGTCCAGGCTCGCCATTGCCAACCTCATGACCGGGGAACTCAGCAATCTCAGCCAAAACACCCAAAATATTGCCCAAGGGGTCAATCTCTTGCAGACCGCTAATGGCGGCGTCCAAACCGCGCTACAGATGGTCCAACAACTGCAAACCCTCGCTGTCCAAGCGTCGAACGGCACAGAAACCACACAAGACCGCGGAATTCTGCAAAAACAAGCCAGCGATATTTTGAGTGCGCTGGACCAAAATGCCGGAATCAAATATAACGGGCAGGCGCTGCTCAATGGGAATGGGATCGCGGCCCCGGCTCCCATGCTGGGCGGGCCGAGCCAGGATTATGTTTTTGAGGGCGAGTTTTATTACGGAAATCCCGCTTACGATGGTTATATCGCGATCACCAGTGTAGCGCCAGGAACAGAAATTCCGAATGGAGAGGACGTCGCCGCCGCGGATGTATTGGTGGCCGGCACTAGTTCGTCCGCGCAAAATTATTATGCCGTCGAAGTTTATACGACCACAGGATTTGCTACGACTGTGCCGACGAATCAAACACCGGAATCCTCGGGCGTGGTGACGGTTAGAGATAGCTCGGGCTCCCAACCTTTTTCTTTTTCTGTGGCCTATACCCTCCCGAAAGTGGCGGCGTCAACCTATTCAGAGATCCAAAACGGTCAAATGTTTAACCAAGCTGTCTATGAGGTGACTGCTCCTCCTGCTGGTTCCGGCCCTTTGCCTGGCGTCGCCATGCCCTCGACCTCCGTCGATCCCACCGGCTGGGACTTCCAAACCGGCCCGCACCAAGGCGCGGCCGACATCATCACGGCTCACCTGCCGCAGGTCAACGCAAAATCTCTAGGCCTAGCGTCACTCTCTCTGCTCACGGCCGGTGACGCCCAATCCGGCATCGCCCAAATCCAAACGGCCCTGAGTGCGCTCACCTCTCTCCAAAGCTATATCGGATCGAAGGTAGAAGCGTTACAGTCCGCTGGGTCCGATGTTTCGAGCGAGCGTCTAAATCTCCATGCTGGACGCGCCACGGTAGCGGACGCCAACATGGCGCAAGTCTCGTCCACCTTTTCCCAGCAGCAAATTCTCGAACAAACGGGACTCGTCGCCTTGTCCGATGCCAACCAACTGCCCGGCATGGTGCTCAAATACCTTGGGTAAAACCGCCTATAGATGGGGAGAGGTAAATGTTGTCTTTGGAGCATCGGGCTCTCGTGATGGAGAGCCCCCTGCCCTGGCGACAACCAGGGGAAAGAAGGGATTCTCCGTGGAAAAATTCATCGTAGCTTGCGGATACAATTTCGAATAATCGGTCCCCGCCCGGCGTTCTGCCGGGCTCTTTCTTTAAGGAGGAGGTCGCAAAATGATCAGTCGGGATGAGCTTATCCGTGCCGCGCGGGATTACGGGTTGGATGCCGATTCCGCAGAGGTCGTCGTGGCGGACATTTCCCGGCAGGTGGATCTCGTGACGTTTGATTTACTACGCGCATATGTTCGCCAATCAAAACAGTCCAAGGAGGTATCGCCCGTATGAAACTTACACCCGCAGGTCGTCGTATGCTCTACGCGCTCCAAAATCAAGAATGGCAAGAGATGCCATTGTCGGCCGCTGTATTAAAAGTGTCTCTCGAACTCTCTCTCCAACTTTCCCACCCCGCCACGCCAGACGCCATTGAGAATGCCCTGCGCCGCCGGGGTGTACATGTGGATATCCATGCCGTGCCGGTCCAGTGGCTGGAGGCGGCGGAGGGATTGGTCTTTGCGCAGAAAGCGAGTGCTTAGTGCCATCGTTGGAGCATCGGGCTCTCCACACGCAGAGCCCCTTGCCCTAGCGATAGCTGGGAGAATGGAGGACACAGTATGAGTATTTGTCTCGTTGCCGAAAAGCCCAGTGTCGCGCGTGATATTGCCGCCACGTTAGGCCAGCCTGAAAAACACGAAGGGTATCTGTCTGTCGGGGACTATCTCATCACGTGGGCATTCGGGCACTTAGTCACCCTCGCAGATCCCCAAATTTATGAGGCCTCATGGGAAAAATGGAGTTTCAGCACCCTGCCGATGATGCCTGATGTCTTCCAGCTCACTCCGACACCGAAGGGAAAAGCGCAGTTAAAAATTGTGCATAGCCTCATGAAGGAGGCTGATAGCATCATTGCCGCAACCGATGGCGATCGGGAGGGCGAACTCATCTTCCGGTACATCTACCGGCTGTCTGGGTCTCGAAAGCCTGTTCAGCGGTTATGGTTGTCCGAAAACACGCCATCGGCCATTCAAAGAGCCATGGCGTCCATGAAACCGCTGAGCGCCTATGAAAACCTAGGCAATGCCGCAGAGGCACGCAGTCAGGCCGACTGGCTCGTCGGGCTGAACGCCACACGAGCTTACACGCTGAGGCATGGTGTGCCAGGACAAGGAGCGCTCTCCGTTGGACGGGTGCAGACGCCGACCTTGGCCTTGATTGCGGCACGGGACAACGAGATTGCGGGTTTCAAGCCGGTCCCGTACTGGCAGGCGGCGGTGACGTTTCGTGCGGTTGAAGGCGATTATATAGGCCTCTGGCTGACGAAAGACAGCGACCGCATTGCGGAAAAGGCTCAGGCGCAGAATGTAGCTGGACTCGTGCCGAGCGGGACACCGGGCACAATCCAGTCGGTCGAACGCAAGCGTGTCACGGTTCAGCCACCCCTGCTGTTTAGCTTGAATGACTTGCAGAAAGAGGCCAACCGGCGTTTTGGGCTAACGGCACAGCAGACCTTAGATACCGCCCAGAGCCTCTACGAGAAACACCTGACCAGCTACCCACGGACCGATGCCAAGTACATTACAGCGGACGTGGCTCAGACTATCCATGATAGACTTCATGGCCTATCATCCTCCTTCGGCCAATTCATTCAGATGTTACCGGCCCCGCTAAACACCGCCCGCATCATCGATGATAAAAAAGTATCGGAGGCCGGTCACCACGCCATCATCCCCACAGGGCACGCCGCAAGCGGCCTCAACGAGAGCGAGGCGCAAGTGTTCGACTTGATTGTGCGAAGGTTGTTCTCGGCACTCATGCCTGCTGGAGAGGATGAGAGGACAACCATTCTTACACAGGCAAACGGCCAGACGTTCCGAACCAAGGGTACTGCTATAGTGTCGGAAGGCTGGCGGGCGGTCGTGAAAGGATTGGCAGATGGGGAAAAGGACAGTAGCGATGAGGATTCCGGCCCCATCCCTGCGGGGTTGCGTAATGGCGAAACGGTTGCGGTAGCGAAGGTGGACGTGCTCGAAAAGGCGACCAAAGCCGCCGCTCGGCTGAACGACGCCAGTCTGCTGGCCCTCATGGAAAAGCACGGATTGGGTACGCCCGCGACGCGGGCAAGGATTGTGGAGGTACTGTTACTCCGCGGCTATGTGACACGCCAGAAGAAAGCGCTCTTGTCCACCGAGAAAGGCCAAGCATTGTTGAAAGTCTTGCCTGCGGCCATCCAATCACCCGAAATGACGGGGACATGGGAGGCACAGCTGGAGGCCATCGCGAACGGCACCGGCTCCGTGGTGGACTTTATGGCTGGCATTCGCGCTTACACGCAGGAGCTTGTTGCCGATGCCCAAGGCCAAGCATCGCAGGCCATCGGTACGGATCTAGGCCCCTGCCCTAGCTGTGGCAAGGGCCGCATCGTGCCGGGGAAAAAGGCTTACGGATGTTCGCGATGGCGGGAAGGGTGCAAATTTACTGTCTGGAAGGAAATTGCCGGGAAGAAACTCACAGAGAATCAAGTGAAGGTCTTACTTAGTGGAAAGGTTACATCGGAGATCAAAGGATTTACCTCGAAGGCCGGTAAACCCTTCAGCGCCAAGCTCCAACTCATTGACGGTCGAGTGCAGTTCGTGTTCGCGGCTAAGAAACGAGGGGCATAATGCGGCGCATTGTGGCCGTACGGGCCTTGATGGCGGCGGGTGATGCTTTGATTGAGGTCGGCATCGCCCTGCTCATTCTCGCTCGGGATCATGGGAATGTGGCGGTACTTGGTCTCGTGTTGGCTTTACCGTGGCTGGCTGGTCTAGCCGCGCAACTCGGCAGTTTGCCATGGATTGACCGAGTGTCACGGCGGGCTATCGTGGGGTGGAGTGTGGGTCTACGGGCGGTGCTGGTTGTCGCGCTGGCATGGATGCCGAGTGTAGCGCTTGATGCCGCCGCCTTCTTTCTGATATTTCTCACGGCTTCCCCTGCTACCGTCGCCCTGCATGCCCTCATTGCTGTTGTTTCTCCTAGTGAGGATGGCGTCCGAAAAATCAATATTTCCATTCAGCAGTGGGAGCCCATCGCGCAGGCGTTGGCCTACGGAGTGGCGGGTATTTTGTTTGTCGGACACCGGATGGCTTGGGGCATGGAGCTGGCGGCTCTCCCGTTTGTCGTGGCACTTGTTGTGGCGATGGGTCTGCCGATAGGTAGCCCGGCGCCAACCGCCACACCGCAACCATTAAAAGAGGTCGTCGCGGTCTTTCGGCAGGACCGTCTGCTAGCACGCCTCACCATCCTCTCGGGGTTGGCGGCCTTTCTCGTACTCGGAGCCAACGTCTTAACGGCGCCTGCTATGCGGGTGCTCTGGAACCAGCCGACGGCGCATTACGGCTGGGCCCTGCTAGCGATTGCCGCAGGGCAGTGGTTAGGTGGGCTGTATCTGAGGCATGGGCATCCCTTGGAGTTGCGGAGGCAACTCGTTCTGGGGTTCATGGGGCTGACGGCTATGTTCGGGCTCTTGGCCGTCTCAAACGGTTTATGGTTGGCACTTCCGGCATTAGCCATGGGAGGTTTTGCCAATGCTCTCTTTGCGCGGGCGATTGTTGTTTGGATTCAGAGCCACATTCAGGGAGAGGTGTTAGGCCGCGTGTTGACGGTGCGGGGGATTATCATGCTGGTAGGAGCTGGAGCGGGTACTGTGCTGGCCGGATGGCTAGGGCAGACTCTTGGGATTCGACCGACTTTCCTGATATGGGCAGGTGGGGGGATGATATTAGTCTTGCTCGCCGCCCAACTCCCAGCATAAAAAAGAGCCCCAGCGGGCTCTTAGGGCGTCGGGAGCATGCGGCTGAATGTCGTGCTCAACATGTGCGTCATGCCGAGTGAGGCTCCGTGGGCGATGGCGATCATCGTCCAGATGATGATCGCCGCCCCTGCGAGTTTCAGTGCCCAATTCCAAAGCGTGTTGTTGATGTCCATTTTATTGTCCCCTTTCATGGCCCGGCAGACTGCCGGGCCTTTTATGTCTACTGGCCTAGGCGATTTTGCGACTGATGAGGATGATTTTGTGGTACTGATTGCCGAGCTTATTTGCTGTCGCTTCGATTTTCTTTTCGATGTTTAATGGATTGTTTATTGTCATGTTCATGGTTTCTGTCTTTGTGGCAGCGGGCGGCAGGTAGCTGAGTGTGAGGTTGTTCTTAGCGATGATGGCGTTTAGCGTGATGTACTTGCGGGGAGTTTGGGTTGGTGTCTTCATGGTTGAGGTCTCCTTTTGTTGGGTTCTTATCTGATACTCTTATTGTATCAGGTAACTAGTTGCCTGTAAAGTGGTTATAAGACTTTTTGAAATTATTTTTTTGCGGGTGGGTAAAGATAAGGCCCGCTATGTGGCGGGCCTTGCGTGCGTTATGCGTCTTTGATGTCGTCCGGGAAGTATTTCTGCACGGTATCTCCGTCTGTGCAACGTGAAAGCCATGCCAATGCTTCGGCGGCGTCCATGACCGTGAACGCCAACGCCGGCGGGTGGCACTCGTCGTCATAGGTGAACCATGTGCCATTCTTGGTACGGTAGAGTGTTTCGCTAGCGTTCAAGTCGTCACTCTGAGCGACCTTATCTGCGGTGGCCGTGTCATATTTGCGTTTGTTAATGATTCTCGATGCCATGGTTGTTGCCTCCTCGTATTAGGTATGTCTTTATTTTAATTGGTAACTAGTTGCCTGTAAAGTGGCTTGGAAATACACGCTCTCGCAAAAATATTCAGTCTATTGTAGGTCACTAGTTGCCTTAAACGGCAGTTTGTGGTACACTAGAAACAAGGAGGTTGTGCCATGCCCCGCCCCAAGATTCACACCGACGAAGTGGCCTACCGGGCCATGCGCAACGCGCAAAATCGTAACAAGGAAAAAACTCAGGTAGCCATTCGGATACCGCCCGAAACGCGGGTCGCTTGGCATGCCGCCGCCGCCGCCCGCCACTTGACCCTGAGAGATTGGATGATTGAGCATCTGAATCAGGCTGTCCAAGAAGAAGCCAAAAACCCTAGCTAAACTGCGCCTATATAAAGGAAGCAAAATACCAAGGAGGCCATCGCTATGCGCGTTGCCATTTATGCCCGCGTGTCCACCCGCGATAAAGACCAAACCCCGGACACACAACTCTATCCCCTCCGGGAGTTCTGCCGACAGAGCGGGTGGTCAGACGTGACCGAGTACGTGGATCTGGCCAGCGCGACGGATGTCAAGAACCGGACCGCATGGAATCAACTGCTCGAAGACGCCCGCCACAAGAAGGTGGATCTCATCATTGTCTGGCGGATGGACCGGGCATTCCGCAGTGTCTTGCACGCGGCGCAGACGCTGGAAAGTTTGAAGAGCTGGCATGTCGCCATCAAAAGCTATCAAGAATCATGGATGGATACCACCAACCCCATGGGCGAAATGATGTATTACATTACCATCGCCTATGCGCAGCTAGAAAAGTCCCTCATTGCCGAGCGCGTGAAGGCTGGCATGGACCGCGCCCAACGCCAGGGAAAGTCCCTAGGCCGTCCCAAAGTCGCGGAGGATCCGAAGATAGCCCGGAAGTTGAATCAGGCGGCAGAGGCCGTACGCGCCGGTGAACTCAGCTACCGCAAGGCCGCCCGAGCTGCCGGAGTAAGTTTGGGAACGTTGCAGAGGGCGGTGAAAGAGCTTGTCTGACAGGCTTTAGCAGAAGGAGAGATATCTGAATGTTGCGTGTTTGGTTCCTGTACCGTCCCCCTATAATTTCCCCCACCTGCTGTTCCCCTGCCCCATTTCCCTGTATCAAAAAGGGTTCCAAAACCCCGGCCTGAAACCCTTGCCAGGCGTTACGGCGCCATGGGCATTCTGCTGTATCACAAGGATGTCTTTGTGATACGGAATTCAGGCTAAAATATCTAAAGATCAATACGTTCACGCGCCCACTCCACAAACATGCCCATTCCGATTAACTTCATGCGTTCTGCGAACTCCGCACGATTATATTGAATCGCATTTGCCCGAAATGTTCTTATAGCTTGTTCGGCCCTAGATAGGAAGTGGTTCCTATCATTGAATCTTACGTCAATTACGCCAGCATCATTACTATCGACTAGCGACTTTAAAACGCCGGTTAGTGTTACCTTTTGATCCCGTAGAATTAGGGCGGGTTTGGTCTCAACCATTGCTGCCGCGGCTTCTGCCTGGGCCCATTCGAACGTGTGCCGAGTTCCCATTTCATCAACAAAGCGCTGGGTTGCTAGAACAATAACTCCTTGTGCTTTATTCATTTCATTCTTTACTTCGCTTATGACCATATTGGATTCGACCCGAGAAGGTATACCCACCGTGTGTGAATCAATATTTCGACGTTTTAGATGTATGGCGATAGCATCGCCAAAGTCCCGATCATTAAATGCTAGACTTCTTGAAAACAGGATACGAATCGTCGGACCTTGTTGAACATTAACAGGGCAATCAAAATTCGCGTCCACGCGAAGTGGATGGGATAAACTCGAATCCACGGGCGAGACCATAACGAACGGATCCATCTTCCATGAACCAACGTCCCACGGTGAAAATATTACAAAATTCAATAGTCGCCGTTGATGGGCTCCTATAACCATCCCACCGGAAGAATTAACGACTGATCGCCAACAAAGGCCGCTCGGTGATTTGCCTCGAAGACCCCATTGGTGTACACGGTAACCTTGATGGCCGGATTTATTATTTACCCAAATTTTTACTTCAAACGGGCGATCTTGTGGGGTACTTTGCACGATTCCGTTCCAAACAAGCTCAACATCGTTGTGCATATTCATATTCTCCCATGATTCAACCTTTTATCAAAGAGACGTATAGTTGATGAGCTGCCGACCGCGGTTCACCAATTCTGTTTTTAGCGTATTTAGCTCTTCCGGGTCCCATCGACACACAGTATACGACCGCACATCAAAATGTACATCATCAAATCTATCATCACGCACGGACAATATAACCGGTTTTTCTAAGGCGTGAGCCCACCCTACTTCGTAATAACAATTAGGCCGGCCAAACGTCAGATCCGCAATAAGTAATTGGGATTGTTCGATCAACTTATGAATACCATCAATAATTGGAGTAGTTAATGCCGTGGTATCGATCCGCACTGGTGCCATGCCCAGTTCTATAAATGCTGGAGCAATGGCTTGGGACCAGAGAGCATTAGTCTCCTCATTGAATGCGAGAACGCCAAATCCCAACATAGCTGAAGGCGATGATAACTGCTCAATTCGGTCTATTCCCTTAGCAGTTAACTCGTAGAAATTCGGTTTGGCTAATGTCAGAAATTCAGCTGTGAGTAGATATCGAATGGATGTGATTAGCAACGTTTTATCGAGGCGTTCGTCCCTTTCGCTATCCGCCGGATCCAAGTGGCTACGTCCAACATCGTACTGTCCGGTTTCCAGGTGATGATATGCACGCTCCAAGATTGCCATTCTAATACTTGCATAAGGCGACCATAATATGTAATTCCCATTTGTCAGAAATCCCATTTCATCATTAGACACCTCCAGGCTCTCGCTGTCATCATTCAAATCTAGGCCTGGGCCAATAATATTTCCTCGGATAAGTCCGGCTTTGAGGCATCCCAACATCCAAAAAAGTAATTTATGTCGTTCGTCGTCTGTTAGGCATTCTTGGACGCGAGGTGAATTGGTCGGGAGTGATATAAAACATTCATAACTGTCCACAGAAACCCTGAATCCTGTGCGACCGTCGTTTTGTTCCTGCCTAAAACTTTTGTTCGGTAAACTAACTTTGTGTAGTTCTGTCTTCATATGTTTCCTTTCTAATTGCATTATGAAATATTTATGGCCGAGTAAAGTTGCCTTTAACTTATTCAATACCGGAATAGGTCTAGGTGATCTTTTAATGAAAACACAGCAATGTTCGCGGTCCTCAAATTTCGTAATCCCTTGCCCATTCCCAGACTTCATTGGGACTGTAAAGAGCATAACCCAATGGTGGGCTCTGAGAAATAATCTCAATTTCGTTAGAAAGTATCGCCTCTACCGGAGAAATGTCGAACTGACTTAAAGCAATGTTTTCTTTCAAAACCGCATCTAAAAATATGTCCGCATCATGCCGGCTCAGAAAGAGGGGAACCAATCGTCGGCCATGATAGCTTTGATGGGGGACCGTAACGTAGCGGCCCGTACCCTGTTCTTTAACTACCCAAATCTTCTCATCCTTGTTGCTGAACTCTTCTTGGATTTGCTCAGTCGTAAACGGCATAATTTCCTCCCCATCGTACTTTTATCTAATATTACCACAAGTCACATTTCGTCGCAGGACGACACTTCAGTTCACGATTTTATTTGGTGGGAAAATTCGCCGCATCGCTGACGTTCCCGAATAGACAACGAGTAGGCAATCCGATACCATAAAAATAAAGTAGACTGATTGTTAGATCCGGTATGAGGAGGCTATTCGTGCCGACATTACAATTTAAAGGGAAGTCATTGGTTCAGAACTATCATCTTAATGTCAAATATTACGAACTCATTCCCCGCCCCGAGAAGAGTCTCACGGGCGCCGTGACCTTACAGGATAATTTAATTATTCACGGCGACAACCTTATCGCGCTCAAAGCATTGCTGCCCATGTATGTGGGCCAAGTCCAATGCATTTATATCGACCCACCCTATAACACCGGCAATGAGCACTGGGTCTATAACGATAATGTCAATTCCCCCATGATTCGGGAATGGCTGGGGAATGTTGTCGACAAAGAGGATTTGACCCGCCACGACAAATGGCTGTGCATGATGATGCCACGACTGACTATACTTCGCGAATTACTGCGCGATGACGGAGCGCTCTTTGTCAGTTGCGATGATCACGAACAACATCACGTACGGATGCTTTTAGACGAGATTTTCGGTGAGGACAATTTTGTCGCGACCATTGTCTGGCAAAAGAAATACGCTTCCGCCAATGATCACAAATCAATTGCCCCCATGCATGACTTTATCTTGGTTTATCAACGGTCGGCGACTTTTCAACGCAACTTGTTACCGCGGACCGAAGAGAACGACCGGCAATATCGCTTTACTGATGACAATGGCCTGTTTCGTACTAGTGATTACACTTGTAACAAATCAGCCGAGGAACGGCCCAATCTTTACTACCCTGTGGTCAATCCCAACACCGGTGAGGAGATTTGGCCGAACCGTGCCTCTGTGTGGCGTTATTCAAAAGAACGCCACGACCAGAATGTTACTAATGATTTAGTCTATTGGGGAAAAGATGGCAAAGGCAAAGTTCCGGCCTTCAAACGCTACCGGAATGCCCTGCGCGGTGGTGGTGGCGTCGTCCCTAATACGTGGTGGCCTTTTGATTTTGCTGGGCATACCGATGAAGCCAAAAAGGAATTGCGATTGCTCAACCTACCGGGCGACGATTTTATTACACCCAAGCCCACGCGCCTGATTGAGCGAATCCTGCAAATCGCTACCGATGAAGATTCTCTTGTTTTAGATTCGTTTGCCGGTTCAGCGACGACAGCTCAAGCTGTCTTGGCTCTAAACCAGCAGGACGGTGGCCATCGCCGGTTCATCTTAGTGGAAATGGAAGACTATGCCGATACTATCACGGCGGAGCGCGTGCGGCGGGTCATTCAGGGTGTGCCTGACGCCAAGAACGCGGCCTTGCAAGAAGGGTTGCCGGGGACCTTTTCTTATTTTGAATTAGGGCGACCCTTGGACATCGACCAGATGCTGACGGGCGACTATTTACCCCCTTATGGTGAACTAGCCCGGTACGTCTTCTATACGGCCACGGGAGAGGAGTTTCACCCGGAAGCGGTGGATGAGGCCCGGTTCTTCATCGGGGAAAGCGCTGGGTATCTCGTCTATCTGCTGTACCGTCCAGATCGTGACTTTCTTAAGACTACGGCCCTCAACCGTTCCTTTGCTGATGCGTTGGGACCGTGGACCGGTAAAACACGCTTGGTCTTTGCCCCCATGAAATACTTAGACGACGCGTTTTGCCAAACTGCCCATATCGCCTACGCGCAATTGCCCTATGAACTCTACCGGACTCGGAGGTGAGATGCCGTGGAACTGAAAGTCTATCAACAGCAAGTCCTCTCGGTTGTTGACACCTACTTGCAGGTCTTACGTTCTGCTCGCGCGC
>JAKAAS010000011.1 GCA_021802225.1 Bacillota bacterium | reverse complement strand
GCCCTACCCAGACCCGGGCATCGGTCATGTCGCCGCGCGATTCCAGCACGGGTCCCGCGCCTAGCTCAATACACCGGGTAATCATCTTGCCGATCCGTGAATTTTTGACGAAGTGTTTCTTCTTCATATGCACCGCACGCAATCCGCGGTCCTCGGCATCCCAGCCCCCGCCGCAACTGAATCCAACGACCAGTTCCGCGTTATCCGGGTCATCCGTGTCACCGATCCATTCCAAGATCAGGCTCTGCCCGGAGTTATACTGTTCACTCGTGGTAAAATGCGCATCCGTAATCGTCATCGTGAGATTATCCGGTAGTCCGGACTCCAGTTCCCATGTCATTGATGAAGTGCCTCCTTATGCTTGCCCGCCCAACCGCCCTGTGCTCTACCTGGTGATTCTTAGATCAATGTGTGCTTATGGTCCTCTCCCACCACTCTCGCCTCCTCCCTCACCCCCTTTCCGCTTTAGACCAGTCGGGCGCTTGATTGCGCACAGCCTCGCGCCAATACTTCGGGAACAGCAGCTGCGACTTCCGCCACACATTGCCCCCGAACTGCCCATCCAACACATACGTCACACACCAGTCGTTCTGATGACGCATGCCGCGCCCGGTCATTTGGACGACTGTCCGCACCGTTTGGACTTGATACCAGAGATTGCCGCCCAGTTTGTGCAGCCGTGCCGAGACCTGTTTATCCCCCAAGTTGGGAAACGGCACCTTGCTAATCACAATCACCCGGCAGAGGTCGTCGGGCAGGTCCACACCCCGGTCCATCGAAGGCGCTAAGAGTATCCCGTTGGCCTGCGCCTTGAATTGTTCCAGCACGGATTCCCGCTCTGCGCCGGATTGATAAGTGAGGATCGGGCGTCCGGGCAATTGGCTGGCCAGCCGTTCGGCCACATACCGCGTCCACTCATAGCTGACCGTGTGGACAAGAATGTTCTCTCCGGCATGATGGCTAGCGATCTGGCCAATCGCCCGGGCCATCCTGGGCCAGTCCTCTTTGCCTTGGCTATGCGCCATGTTCCCCTGCGGCCAGAGATACACCGGACGGCGGTCGGCGGCGAAACTGTTGGGGACGCTGACGGTGGTCCAGCTGCCGTCCGCCAGTCCGACATCAGCGGCAAACTGTTTCGGCGAGATCAGCGTCCCGCTCATGACCACGAACCGCTGTCCGTGCTTCCACAAGAGGTCACCGGCCCACTGGCTGACCGTAATCGGCCGGAACGCAATTTCCCCCTGCTGATAGCCGGTGTACACCCACCACCCGTCGTCAATGCCTTTCTGCACACCCATAAATCGCTGAACGAGATTATCAGCACGCTTCCGCTGGCGGATCGTTTTCGGTGTTTCGCTCTGGCCGTGCAGGTCGGCCTGCCACGCTTTCAATTTGGGCAGACACTCTTCTTCCAGCCAGGGGCCCCAACTCGCCATGACCGTTTTCTTCGGCGGTGGTGCTATGGCCAACTGTTCGGCCAACTTGGGACTGATCCGCGCCTCGACAAACCCCATCAACTCCTGTTCCAGCAAATCCGCCTCGTCGAGAATCACCAAGGGCCAGTCGCGGAACTTGCCGGGCCCGTTGCACTCGGTCAGGAAATAGGCCGTGTTCAGCACCGCTAATTGGGCTCGTAACGCCGCCGATTTCGCTTGATTATAAGGACAGCGGCTAAACGGATGGCACCACCGGCAATGCATCGTTTCATGCGCGGATTCGTCCGGAGGACAATTCACACAAGCCGGAACCATTTCCTTTTTGGCTGTGCAGTCCGCCGCTGATAGTCCATCCCATTTCAACTTAAACTTCGCAGGCTGATCCGCGGTTGCATAATTGGCCCGGCCTTTGAGCCGTTCGGCGTAAGCGAAGTCTGCCGCTAACTGATCCTGCAGGCCTTTGGTTGTGCAAATGTACAGGGCACGGCGCGAGGGGCTGACCAGACGGCGCAGAGCTTCGGCCATCAGAGATTTTCCCGATCCTACGGGCGCATCCACCAGCACCACTTTGATCGTCGGATCCTTGAACGCTTCCAGCACATCCTGCACCGCTTGCCATTGCGCCGGGCGGAATGCCGTGAACTTCTCAGGCAGGGGCGGTTGGCCGAACTGCGCGTCTTGCGGGATGGGGATCATCGGCGTCTGGGCCACTGGCCTCTGTGTTAATTCGCGGCTCACAGCCACTATCTGGGGATGCTTTGCCAGTTCCCGGGCCGCCGCGATAATATGGCTGCACACGCGCCGCGCTTCGCCGTACGCATGGCCTTGGCAAGTGCATTGCCATTGTGTTCCGACTTTCCGCACAATATAGGCGGGATACGCATCGCCGAGTTTTTCCTCGCCTAATACTTTCCAGACACCCGTGCTGAGGCGAATTGCTGTCCGCTTGGCCGCGCGGAGCACCAGGCTTTTGTCGACTAAGGGGGTGCCGTCCGCTAAGGTGTGCATAAAGACCATCCTTTCATAAATGCCACGCTTGGCCTTTCGTTACGTTCAGCGGGATCATTTGCCAATATCGGCGGCACATAGAGTCGCCTTGTTGTTGAAAAAAAGGTGGCATACTTGGTAATAAGGCGGTTTGAGATAACAGGAACTCCTTGAGGTGATCCCAGTCCTGTTGGCGGCTGTCGGTTCGGCCCACTTTGTCGATGGTTTCTAACGCACTTTCATACTGTGCATTAATGGCCAGATACGCTTCCGCTTCTTCCGTCGCCATTAGCAATTGCCGAGTCTGCTCAAAGCGTTCGGCTAATCGGCCATGCTCCAGCTGATCTTGAATCCACGCCAATCGATGCACAATCGCATCCCGAACGAAATCCTCTTTGGTGCGGTACGCAGGAATGGCTTTGGACTGCACCAGCTCAGCTAATCGGGCTACTAAATAATCTGGAATATTAATGCGCAGGGTGTGGCTGTGTCCTTGTTGATCTTTAGAGGCGGTGTAAATTTTATCGGGATCATAATCAGGCAAGCCAGAGTCCAGTTGCCAATCAGCCATCGCGACATCTCCTTTAATCCTCTAATATTTCTAGCCAAGAGCTTGACAATCTGCGAAAATCTGATACCCTAAAGTACTTTTATTTAAAGGTGACGCGATGACAAGTTACGGATTACCTGATGTCACGGTTTTTCGTGTCATCGCGTCATCAGGAGTGGTCGTAATCTGTAATCTGTAATCTGTAATCTGTAATCTGTAATCTGTAATCTGTAATCTGTAATCTGTAATCTGTAATCTGTAATTCAACATCGCGACACCAAAACACCGAAACATCACTAATCCATCATCCGTCGATACAACCGCCATGCTTCTTTCAAATGACCCATGTACAACTCCACGCATTGAATCTTTCGAATTGCTGAGTCCACCGCATCACCTTCCGCTTCGGCGAACTGGTCTCGGGCTAGCTGGTGATACTGCCGCCCCTCGACCATGAGTTGCGTTAACACGGATTCGGCATCGAATGGCGCGGCTAACGCCTTTTCCACGGCCCACGCATCCCGACTCATCGAATCCCTCCTAACACATAGATGACTGCGTACAGTTCCCCGATTAGCAATGTGACCAGTCCCATGCCCAGCAGGCCGTCCCGATTGCGCTGCCACCAGCTGGGCCGCTTGGGACGCACTTTGGAGTACACCAGACACTTGGACCCGGGAGGATAAATTCTCATGGCTCACATCCTTTCTCTGAGGCTTGGGCAATCCAGCGGTCTAATGCCTGATCATTGACCCGGAAACACCGGGTGTTCAGCCGAATCACCGGAAACGCCGCGTCCTCTTGGCACAGCCGGTAAACAGTTGCTGGACTGCACCGCAGCCGTTCGGCCACTTCAGGAATGGTCAATAGCATGGGTGGACTCCTTATCAATAGAAAAAATTTCTACTGGGAACACTTCTTCTAACGTCGTATTGAGCGCAAGACAAATCCGCCATGCTAAATTCACCCGGGGAATTTTTGTTCCTCGCTCAATCATTGAGTAATACGTTTGGTCAATCCCTATTTTTGACGCCAGGTCCTTCTGGGTAATATCAAGAGCCCGACGATGACTCCGCAAGCCATTAGCCGGTTTGTTAGTTTTCACCTGCAAATGGTTAACCATAAGATCCAACGTCTCCTTTCAATACTCTTTGTCTTATTATATGCCTATTTTTCATCAATGTTCTTATTTTAAGAGGGTATAACCAAATATTTTTGTGGTAGGATAAAATATGACTATTAGTCATAAAGCGAGGTGTGAATGAACATGGAAACCATCGGCGATCGCTTGCGCAGACTGCGCCGCTCGAAAGAGGTGAGCCAGAAGGAACTGAGCCAGCAAATTAATTGCCACCAGACATTGATCAGCAAATATGAACGAAATATGGAACGCCCTACAATGGATAATGTCATGACATTGGCGCGTTTTTACGGCGTCAGTACTGACTATTTGCTTCATGGCGATGTCGTGGGCCCGGATACAAATGTTCCAAGTGATACGAGCGGGCGTCTGGCTTCTGATGATGCCGATGGTTCAGTGACTGTGCCGCCCTCGAATATATCCGCTAACACGGCCGCCTCTACCACAGCGTGGCCTGATTTAGCGCACACCCTCGCCAAAGCTCTGCAAATGCATGAAGAAACAGCGCGTATCCAAGCAGAAGCAATGAAGCTTCAAGCGGAAAATGACCGTCTGCGCATTGAGAAAGTAGATGCCATTGCTCAGGACAATCTCCGTCGTCTGTTAGATCGTCTTGATCAAATGGCCGTCGCGCAACCACATTCGCCCCGCCGTGATGACGAGGCCGCGGCTAGCGGTCATCAAGCCCTCGTCGGGTAATGCCATGAAACATCCTGCAGCCGTCGATATGATTGTGCCAGCGGTGACGATAACGACCGAACGCCATATTGGTTATGTGGTTCGTCGCGAAGGATTTCAAGGCGAAGAATGGTATGCCGAGATAAAAATCAATGACGTGCGTGCGTTGATTCCCTGCCGCCAGGCGAACCGCGCGGAAGATCCTTATGGAGTGTACATATTAGCTGACGGGTCATTGTGGCGGTCTGCTTTCCCTCAACCTTTACCCGTTGTAGCTGAAGTGATCCAATAAACCATTAGAGAATTATAAGGAGAGTGTTCCCCATGCCCCGCCCGAAATCGCAATCCATTGCCCCGCGCGGCGCCAACACTTGGCGACTGACCTGGGAACTCGGCCCTGACCCCACCACGGGCAAGCGCCGCCAGCGCCGGGAAACGTTTCACGGTACGAAGACCGCCGCGGCGAAACACTGGCGCACTGTGCAGGCCGAACTCGATCAACACCCTGGCCAATCGGCTCCGGCCACCATTCCCGCCACTCCCGCCACTTCTGCCACCCTCACAGCTTTCTGGGCCCAGTGGATCGCCGCGCTGGATCCCCAGCAATACTCGCCCAATACCCTGCGCCAATATCAGGACGCAGGCCGCCTGCACGTGTTGCCGCGGCTGGGCATGCTGACGCTTAGCCAGCTCACACCGATGATCATCCAGCACATGCTGTTGGCGTTGGCGCAAGCTCCCCGGCAGGATGGCAAGCCGGGGACGCTGTCCCCGACCACCATCCACGGCGTAGCGGTCATCCTGCACACGGCCTTGGCGCAGGCGGTCGAGTGGGATCTGCTGCCGGCCAACCCCTGTGATCGCGTCAAAACTCCACCAACAGGACATTATCAAGCCAGCATCTGGGACGACGCCACTGTGCAGCGCTTTCTCCAAGGCACCGCGCACGACCCATACGGGATCGCCTACTGCTTGGCGTTGTATGCGGGCCTGCGCCGCGGCGAAATCCTCGGTCTGCGCTGGGCCGACATTGATTGGGACGCGCGGACGCTGACGCTCACCCAGCAGCGTGTCAAAGCGAAAGGGGCGGATGGCCGCTATCATGACCAATTTGCCCGGCTGAAATCCGCGCATGGCTACCGGACGATTGCCTGCGGTGCCGTGTTGATGGACAGTTTGCGAGACCAGCAGACGCGACAGGACCAAGACCGCACAGCCGCTGGGGATGACTATGAGGACCATGGGCTGGTTTGCCAGACGGCTATAGGACACCCGGTCAGTCTGCGCCATCTCAACCGCGCGTTTGCCCGGGCCATGCGCCGGCTGGACGCGCCGCATATCCACCTGCATGAAATGCGCCACACGCACGGCACAGCGCTGTTCGAGGCGGGCGTGGACTTGAAGACCATCGCCGACCGCATGGGCCATAGCCAAATTTCCACCACCGCGAAATTATACCTGCATCCGAGCATCACGCCGCAAGAGAAGGCCGCCGAACTACTGGACCGACAGTGGTCCCAGGAGAGTCCTGCGAACGGCCCGTCTGAAACGGTGGACGATCGCGGGGCCGCTGGCCACAAATAAGGCCACACATGGTCACGAATTGGTCACGAATACCGTGAAACACAGGAGAATACCTGACGCTTTTGGTTAAACGGTTCGGAGGCGAATGGCAAAAATCCGCGCCGCGCCGCCATTTGTGAGAGATGGACCGTTTCGTCGCCACCGCGAAAAATGCCTGCCGGATATTTTCCAGATGGCCGTCCCTAGTCTGGCGCATATCAAACAAACCCGCACAGTGTCAGGGCTGGCGGGTTTGTTTGTGACCGGAGAATGGGCGGGGAGCGAGGGAATTGGTCACGAATTGGTCACGAATTATGGGGTATGAGAAATTGTCCTTAATGTACTGCTATAACGCGGGCATTGTTTGAGCCGATGGATAATGGATCCAACTATCTAATAATACCCACCAGCCACTATTCGCTTGCGCAAACGGCACCATTACGGAGACTTCCATCCACTTATAGCCGCTGTTGGCGGGATTAACTTCATACAGGCTATACCATATATGGTTGGGGCGTGAAATGGAATGCGCAATACGAGTCAAAACACTTAGGGAGACTTCACTGGAATACAGAACATTATTGGGATCCCCTCCGGCATTTTCCAACGAGGCTAAATTATTTGCGAAGGTCACGCGCAGGAGCATGTTGGGCTCGAACTGCTGAGGCGAAATCCCTACGCCGCCCCCATTAGGACCATTCCATTGAGCTCCAACGACGGCAAGTTTGCTTAAATTGGTTGGCAAAGCGGCTGGATGAGTGGGTTGCCAATTATCAGGCACCCAACCTTGCGCCCCACCTAAAGCCGTCATCATATAGCCCCCCAGGCCTGAAGGCATCGGATTCGTGGAAGTCGTAGAAGGTTGGGGCATCGATGAAGCTGAATTAGTTGGTGCCGAAGAATGGTCAACGGCGGCAGACTGGACTGCAGAAGCCTGAGGGGTCATATCCGTTGTTTGACTAGTGGGGGCCACGGACGTGTTTGTTGCCGCCGCCTGAACAGTCGTCCGCTGAGGCGTAGAAGTCTTACTGGACATAGCCGTCTGAGTGGACTGTTTTGATGGACTGGTCGGAGTAGTCGTTCGGTGATTGGCCACGGTCCCCGCATCGAACTTCTGCTGCCAAGTCTGCCCGGATTTTGGGCCTAACCGCCCGCCGATCTGGTACGGAGAGTTTGGATATTCGTATTGGCTGGGCGTGCCTGGCGCATAGGTGGTGGTGGACACCGTCACCGGTGTATAGCCATAGTCCGTATAGTGCAAGGGTGAGGACGCCGCGCTCGCGTAATAGCCGCCTGTGAGAATCAAGGCCCCCACCATTCCCCATAAGATTTTCTTATTCATCGTCCATACACTCCTTTGGATGAGACGGCGTGGGCCGTGTTGCCGATCTGGATAGCTAATGGCTTCTCCTGCACTGGCACGACCACCGCGACATAATTATGGCCGCCGAGAGGCTTATAGAGAGTGAATTGACCGTCGGCCGTGCGTTCTTCTATATGACTGGGCTCCCAATGATAGGGATTCCCTACGACCCAGTTGAAACTTACACGTGAAGATCCAATCCAGATCCCGTCTCCCGCGCCTGGCTGCACAAACGACTGGGCCCAGGATGCCGGTACCTTGGCGCGGACGCTGAATGAGCCCTGGGTCAAGGTGACGGGAACGAGTGCGGGTAAATGGGAACGAGCTGCTGCACTCGTCCCGCACCCGCTTAGCAGCAAGGCGAGACTTACCGCCCCGGTCAATAGTCGTAATTCTTTATTCATCGTGAGTCGTCCTTCCCTCTCCCTCAGTAACGTGGCCCTTTAATAGCGCGGAAAGTATTCATCCTTGAGATATTGCCATTTATACTAATCCCAATACAACACTGACAGCACATCATCTATGAGGAAGTGAAACCATGCCGATTCCCACCTATCGTGTCTGGCATCGAAAAAGCTGGTCTCCGCCAATTGATAATCAATTTCCGGTTGTCGAAATCACAGGCACGTATGGCCAAACACTCCGCCAGCTGTTTACCCGCCAGTCCACGGGGTTTATTTTGCTGGAGCATGACATCGCTATCAATGCCTCGACTCATGCCATTTTCGCCAGGGTTGCTCAGCAATTTCCGCAACAGATTCTAGTGATCCCGTATTGGATTTATCCGGTGTCCACGGGGTTTGACCACGCCATGCTGTACCCCAGCGTTGATTTGGCCAAGTGCCCGGCAAAGGCTGAACTGTACGGCTTTGGCTGTATCTATTTGCCGCAATGGGTCGCACCGTGGATCAATCCCCAGTGGGACTATCCGATTATCGATACGCAATTAGCCCAGAGGCTAGCGCGACGCCACGTGTACGCCGCCGCGCTGAATCTGCCGATTGAGCATACCCATCATTAAAATATTAAAATGGCAGGTCGTGATTCGTATACGCGTCATCGGGACTGGTGGTGTTCTGGTTGGTCCAGTACGCTCCATGGTCTTGCTGTTGGAGCGTCGTTAAGGGCAACTGTTCTACCATCGCGCCATTGACCTCATCCGGGAATCCTGCCGCTTGTGCTGAAGTCAGGTAGTAAATCCCCGCATTGTGCGCATTCATCCACGTAAACCACTGGTCAAGGGCCTGCACTGACTGAGGAGGTGAGGCCGCCGAGGCCGGAGGTGTGAAGAGAATCACTTGAGGATTCGATCCGGCCGAGGTCACGAAAATAGTCCCCTGCGCATTGACGGTGCCGAACTGTTCTTGCCACCAGCTGGCGTAAGTTTGCTCACTCGATGGAGCATAAACCGGACGGGCCATGGCTATCCAGTCTGCGGTGGTGGGGGTGGTAGGGGCAGGCGTAGGCGCGGGCGTTGGTGTGGGCGCAGGTGTTGGACTCGGTACCCCCGCCTCATTGCCAATCCCAAAGGGCAAATAATTCACCGTGGTAATCTGGTCCCATTGCAAGCCCAGCTGGTTAAACGCCGCCGAGGACGGGATCCAATGCAGGCTATCATTCTGAATCAGATAAACTTTGTTCCTCCCCATAAGTCGCACCATGGTAATCGGCGCCACCACCGGACCCGGCAAGGTGTCCACATGCACGAGCCGCCCCCAATTTTCGCCCATGGCCTGAAAGAGTGGCCCGGAAGTAATCCACTGCAGCTCGCCTGCTGAGTTCATGACGTAGACGCGCTTGTGGCCCCACTGTTGAAACAACAGGCCGCCTGTCGATTGCGCTTGGGCCATGGCCGGCGCGCCCATGAGCAGTAGGCTGCCAGCCGCTAGGGAAATTGCTAATTTCTTCATCATTGTTTATTCTCCTCCTTAGTAGTATCTGAGATTACGCTATCCAATTCACCAAACAGTGCCGTCATACCTTCGACGCTAATCAGCCAGGTCCCGCCGCTCTTCCGGATGCTGTTCTGGGGAATGGTGTGCCGATGGATGCGCAGGCGCAAGGTGTTGGGGGTAATGCCCCAATATTGGGCCGCTTCGGTGAGGGTGAGCCATGTGGGTGAATTGTCCATGCGCGTCCCTACTTTCTGTTGACCAAGTGAAATGAATGCATGTTGCTGGTATGATCTGATGATACGAATTCATTTCACTGGTGTCAATAACTTTTTGGGATGATATGACAATTATTTTTCCTGCCATATATCCGCCCTAATCATCCCCTTATTATTCTCATTCTTTGTATATGGGATCCACACTCTCCCCCGAGTCTTAGGATATAGAACTGGAAAATTATGGTATATGGAAAATTACCCACGGATCGGGAATCGATCGCACACACGCGGCCAGGCACCATACTAGAAGAAAGAAAAACTCGAGGTGATAACCATGGCAGAATCGGAAAATGATCAGATCGCCATCGAGGAAATCGATCGGGCTATCATATTGAAAAATGGCCAGCCGATCGGCGTCCTCACCGTCCAGCAAACCGAACTGGCAGATATTACCAGTACAATCAACCAGCACGGATACAGCACCCAATCAGCCGAATCGAATCCAGCCGGCGAACTCGAATACGACCAACAATGCACGATCGAGGATCCCCGGCCCTGCGAGGTGAATGTCACGTTGAACACTGTGGATGAGCTGGCGAAGGAAGCGGGTGTGGTGAATAGCCCTGTCGATCAACTGATTAGCCAGAATCGGTTTACCGAGGCGCAGGCCTCTGAGGCTATCCAGCAGACGATTGCGCAAATGCCCGCGGGCGAAGCCAAAGAGAATGCCGAACTCTGGTACAAAGTGGCGTTTGTGGAGCGGGATCATGGCCAAGGAAAATGAAGCCTCACTGATTTATGAGGAGCCCTATCTGCGCCGCGATCCGGTTACCGGCCAAACCACGCTCCACTTTCGCAAGCGCCACGATACGATCCACTCGCCGCGCCTCCAACAATATGACCGCTGCATGGCAAGTCAGCTGCGCGGGCATCGGTATCACGGGCAAGATTCCGCTGCGGACGAGGCGGCTGTGCGGCAGGCCATGCGGCAAGCCGCCCAGTATTGTCACACGCATGATACGCTCATCCTAAAGGAGGAATAGATCATGGCTAAAGCCGGATTTAGCATCGATATCGAACCGGTCCAGCATCGGGACCCGGTGAGTGGCACCACGAAAACTTTTATGCGGAATTCCCATTCACGGCAGAGCTCCCCTAAAGTCATGGCGCACAAGCGCTGTGTGGCTGAGCGGATGCGCGGATTCAAAGCCAGTGGCAGCAATGCCCGGGAACGGTCCCAGTCCGTGCGGGCCGCGTTTACGGCGGCGACGGAAGGGTGCCGGGGCAGCCGTTAACGCGCATGAGCATTAGATAGAGGAAAATCGGCCAGTCCGCATTAGGATTGGCCGATTTTTTTATACCCAATTTGGCCTATCTATTTCTTCTGCATGGCTATCAGCATCGACTGCGCAAATTCCTTCCGCACTTGGCTAATCGACTGCTGGAACTGCCTGGATTGGTCCGCCGACCATTGTGGCGTCAACACTTGCGCCACCCGGGCAAATTGGGCGCTGGCGGTGTTCAACGTGGCCAGACTCAATCCCGGGTCCTGATCCATCGCATGACGGGCCTCGCGCAGTTGATTCGCCATCGTCTCCCAGTCCGCGTCCGTATAGCTGGGAAATTGGCGCTTCAATACTGGCCGATTCTCCGGCGCCAACACCACCCGCTCGACATAGCTCCCATAGGCATCCACATCCGCCATGCGCAGAGCGATTTCCGCTTGGTCCCGGGCCGCGCGCGGATTGGACCGGGCGAAGCGAATGGACTCATCCAAAGCGCCCCAGGCCAAGGCGATCGCCTGTGGAGTAGCTGTGGATAACTGTTGGCCGATTGGGGATAACTGCTGCACCGTCTGCTTGACGACCGTTTGATGCGGTTCGGGGGTCGCGGCGATTTTCTCCGCCGTGAGATCGTACCGCATGAGAATATGGTATTCGGCCGCGATCCGGGCCAATGCCGCTGGGCTCGGCAGCTGGTCCGCAGACGATTGCATGGTGCCCAGATGCTGGCGCAGACAGTTAATGCAGGCGATCCCTTGCGCGACATCGTCGGAATAGCTGGTGGTGAGTGCCGGGGATTCTTGAGCATTAGCAGCCGGACTTATTGTTGATGCAACACTAGGCAAGGCCAAACTCGGCAGTGCGGGCATCGCGAACATCTCCCCCATGGGCTGGTCCAACGCGGCCGGCAATGGACCGGATAACGGATTCACTGGCGCCGCGACGGGTTCGGTCAACCCTGACGCCTTGTCGATCCGTTTGGTTACATGATCGATGCCCCAGTGCGTGATCTTCTGCACGCTTGACCAGACAATATCCATCGGCTCCATAGCCACTGCCAAGACTCCTTTCTCATTCCTATTATCTCTATCATAGAGGAAAGGAGCCGTGAACAATTATGTCTACGACAGTACGGCCTGCAACAGTACGGCCTGCACCACTGACTATCCAATCCGCCTTGGACCGCTACGGCATGGTGGTGGGTCAGGCTAAGCGGACCCAGCACCTCGCCATCGTGCAGAAATACCTGCTCTGGGGCGGGACCAATACCGACGCCAAGCTGGCCGAGTATGCGCAATATTTATCCAACGCCGACTACAAAGCCAGCACTGTGGACCTCCACATGCGGATCATCCGGGCTTTCTGGCGGGCGCTGGGATTCGCTGTGCCGCGCTTGCCGGACGGGATTGTCGTGGAATCCGAACGGATCGCGCTTGGCGCCGAACAGGTGCATTGGCTGATTGGCCAGGTGCGCCAACACGGCAAGCCTCGTGAACAGGCGCTGTTGGCACTGTCTACTATCTATGGGTTACGAGCGGCAGAACTGGCCAGCATGCGACGGCAGGATATCCGTCTTGCTGAATCCCGCATATTTATCCGCACGGCGAAAGGTGGCATCCAGCGCTGGCAGTGGCTGCCCGATCCGCTGCATGGCTATGTAGACCTGGTATGGCCACGCACGACCGCCAACCATATGGCACAAGTCTGGCACGACATGATAGATCAGGTATCATGTTCTATGCCCAAAGGGGTCGGCTGGCATAGCATCCGACGGGCGCTGGACCGAGACCTGGTGCAGTCGGGCGTGGCCGAGGCGGATATCTCCGCGTTCATGCGCTGGTCGGTCGGGAAGAAGTTCGGAAAGCAGTCGATGGTCAAACTGTATGCCCACCCGACCGCTGAGGTGACAAACAAAGGCATTGTGCAAACCACCGTGCAGGATCTGGGTACACAAGACGCAGATAGTGCGGTGT
>JAKAAS010000497.1 GCA_021802225.1 Bacillota bacterium | reverse complement strand
GCCTGCTCGGCGCTCTCCCCACGCTGCTTTGCTGCCGTTTGCTCGGCCATCCAGTGCGCCCGCACAGGGTTCATGGCAGCCGGTTCCTCCGCATGGGCCACCAGCTCCACCGCCTGGTGAATCAAGTCGATCACATTTCTAAAAGCATCGCGGAAAAATCCGCTGATCCGCACCGTCACGTCAACACGCGGGCGCTGCAATTCCGGGAGAGGAATAAGTTCCAGTCCGCTCACGCGGCCATTGGCCTCTTCCCATACCGGCCGCACTCCCAAAAGCGCTAGCACTTCCGCAATATCGTCCCCTCCCGTGCGCATGGCCGCCGTTCCCCAAACAACAATGGCCACGGAAACCGGCATGCTCAGGTGGTCCCGCAGATATTTGTCGATGAGCTCCTGAGCCAGGCGCTGGCCGACGCGCCATGCGGGCAAAGACGGCAGACTGCGCGGGTCCACAGAATAGAAGTTGCGTCCGGTCGGCAACACGTCCGTCATCCCGCGGGTCGGAGCCCCGCTGGGCCCTGGCGGGACATACCCGCCGCCAAGCCCGTGGCTCAACGCCTGAATTTCCCCGCTCAGGTCTTTGAGGAAGGGAATCACATGGACTTTGAGGTGCTCCAGCACCACCCGCGTCAGAACCAGTTCCTGAGGAAACATCTCCGAGCCGGCGTACTGGGCGAGGATCACCTTCGCATAACGCTCAATGGCCGCACGCACGTCGCCTGCCGTCCGCCGGGATCCCGCCGGCAGCCAAGGCTCCAGCCGGACCGGCGGACCGTCCCAAAAGGGCTCTCCCAGGTTTTCCTGCAGGGTGTTCCATGACAGGCCCAGATCTTGGCACAACGCATCCGGAAGAGCGGGGACATCATGGCGGAACGGCAGGCGCGACATGGCATAGAGCAATTCTCCCCAGTTTTCCGGAGTGGACGGAGACTGCCCCAAGATATGCAGGCCGTCACGAATTTGCCGGGCTTCCAACTCACACAGGTACCCATCAATATCCAGCAGATATTGCGAGAAATTGTCCGGCTTGGCTCCTTGGTTCAGATCGTGATTGAGATGACTTTTTTCTGCCAGCGCCCACACTTCGCTCTGAATCATAGGCAGTTTGGTTGGGTCCAAAGTTTCTGCCTGATAGTACTGGTCGAGAAGCTGCTGCATTTTCACCAAATCGTCGTAGAGTCCAGCCGCGGTGACGGGCGGCACCATGTGGTCGATAATCACCGCGTGGCTGCGGCGCTTGGCCTGGGTGCCCTCCCCCGGGTCATCGACAATGAAGGGATAGAAATTTGGGAGATTGCCTAACACAATGTCTGGGAAACAGTCTGCCGACAACCCGATTCCCTTGCCGGGCAGCCATTCCAAAGTGCCGTGCTTCCCCAAGTGGATAACGGCGTGAGCGCCAAACTGCTCGGCAATCCACTGGTAGTACGCCATATAGTGATGGGACGGAGGCAATTCCGGACTGTGGTAGATGCCGACTTCATCTTCCCCTGTTCCCCGCGGCGGCTGGATCCCCACAAAGATATTGCCCAGACGCAGGCCGGGCACAACCATGCGGCCATGGTCCACCCACTCGGAGCCAGGCGGCTGGCCCCAATGCCGGTGCACACTCTGCCGCACAGAGTCGCTGAGGCCGGCAAAGCGCTTGCCGTAGAGGTCCGCCTCGAGGCCGGGCATCTTCCTGACCTGCTCTTCCGTGACATAATCGTCATCGTGTGTTCCCGCAGCAATAAGGCGCCTCATCAGCTCATCCCCGTCGCGGGGCAGATCGGTTGCCGGGCCCACATCGTATCCCTGGGCCGCGAGTTCTTGCAAGATCATCACCAGTGAGGCAGGAGTGTCCAGCCCCACCGCATTGCCAATGCGGGAATTCTTCGAAGGGTAATTCGTCAGCACCACCGCCACGCGCCGCTCTGACGCCGGGGTCTTGCGCAGCCGGGCCCACTGCGTGGCGATTCCTGTCAGGCGTTCCACGCGGTCAGGAGCCGGCGCGTACCGGCGCGGCAGCATCTCGCCCTGGCTGTTCTGAGCGTCTTGGCGGAAGCTGATGGGCACCGTGATAATCCGGCCATCAAATTCCGGGATGGCCACATTCATCGCCGTCTCCAAGGGAGCCAGCCCCAAGGCGCTCTTTTGCCATGCTTCCTGAGAACCTAAAGAGACCATCGCCTGGAATACGGGGATGTCCCATTCTTTCAATAATGAGGGTTCACCGGCAGCCGCCCGTCTTCCCGAGACCCCTTGGGGCTGATCTTGGAGAGTCACGGTCGAGAAGCTCATCGTCACCACTGCGGCATCGGCGTTGTCCTGCACTAAAGGGCCGACCTCTGGATCCGTCTTTAGAGACTGGGTGAAAATTGGGAGAGGGACGGTCCCTTGGCGGAGAAAGCTGTCAATCATAGCGTCCACAAAAGCCAGGTTGCCGCTCATCCAGTGAGCGCGGTAAAACACAATAGCCACCACGGGGCTGCTGGGGTTTTGACTGTTGACACCGCGCCACTGGGCTATGCTCAACGGCTGGGCGGATCCGGGCCAGTAAATTCCGGTCCACGGCTCTTCGAATGGGGGCTGGAAGCCGTAGTGCGTTCCCAGCCACTGGTCTGACGCAAAACGCAGCAGTTCCAAAAAATTCCGGGCCCCGCCCATGACCGCATATTGCATGGCCCGCTGCGACATCAAAGGATCCACGGTGCTGGCCAGGAAGAGCTCGTCACTGGGTTCCATGTCTCCGGGCCAAGCCAGCAGAGGGATGCCCGAGGCCGCCGACAGCTCTGCCACCGCGTCAAACAGCACAGGGGCCGCCTTGCGG
>JAKAAS010000496.1 GCA_021802225.1 Bacillota bacterium | reverse complement strand
GCGCGGGCCGCGAAACCGGGCAGGTCCGCGCCCCAAAAACTGCAAGTGCTGGCGTTTTGGGCCAATGATGTGACGACGCCGCTGACTGATCTCTATACCCATCCCCATGCCGTGACCGACCTAGCTCCATTTTGGTATTCCGTAGATGCCTACGGAGGTGTCACTGCACATGTCAATACGACAATTTTGAGCGAAGTGCAGAAAAACCACATTGCCGTGACCCCGCTCGTCAATGACGGGACGGGCACTCAGGCGTTTCTGAACAGCCCCGTCACGCGGGTTGCGGCCGCCAGAAATATTGCAGACATGGTGGGGAAAATGCACTTCCAAGGGGTGAATGTAGACTTTGAGCCGGCCCACACCCATTTAGTCAATCAGCTCTCAGGATTCATGATTGACCTCCGTGATTTTTTGCCCCGCTCTGATTCCATCACTATGGACATCGTTCCCCATTCCGGGGGGGCCTACAATTATGGGGTGCTGAATCGCGAGGTCAACCAGTTTGTGCTGATGAGCTACGACGAGCATGATGATGGCAGCCTGGAGGGGCCCGTGGCGGCAATGCCCTGGGTGGAAAACATTCTCAAACGCCTGCTAACCATGGTGCCGGCCTCTAAAGTCGATCTGGGAATTCCGCTCTACGGGTATAGCTGGCCGGTGGGAAGCACTCATGCGGCGACTATTCCTTACAATTCGGTAACGCCTACGATGGACCGCAACGCTCAGTGGAGCACCCAGTATCAGGAAACCTATGCACGTTACAATTCGGCATCGGGCCCCATGATTGCGTGGTGGGAAAGCCTGCAGGGCATGAATCAGAAAATCAATCTGGCCAAACAGGACCACCTGGCAGGTGTCGCATTATGGCACATTGGATATGCCAACAATGCTGTCATGCAGCTTCTGCTCCACCAGATCGGCGCGCAGCCCTGACGGGTTAATTCAGGAAACCTGAAGGTTAGTCCTCAAACGACTAACAATCTGCAAAAATGTGAAAGGATTCTCCGGGGACGTGTCGAATAGTCATAAGTGAGAAACCAATCGGTTAGGCTGTGCGCGGTTGGCTTCCCAAGGAATGAACCGCCATATGTTAACTGCCCAGGCTGCTCGTAGCCTGGGCGCTTTTTTTGCCGATAAATACTCCCCGAACGGACAAGATACCTCTATCACGCAGGTGAAGGGGACGGGCAGTGGCAAAGTTTAAGACGTTCTGGACGGATAACGCGGTACTGGGGCTGGCTACTCTCGTGGCCGGGTTTTTCAACTATCTGTACCATGTCGTTCTGGCCCATGTCCTTGGACCTGCGGGCTACGGGGATTTGACCACCTTCCTCAGTGTGACGAGCTTAATGGCGATCCCGGCGTCCGTGGTGATTTTGGTGTATACCCGAACGGGCCGGCAGGAACCTGCCGGCGCCTCCCGTCTGGGGCTGTGGCTGGGAGGTTTAGGTCTGTGGATGAGCATCTGGCTGTTCGCGGCTCCCCTATCGCAAACCTTCCATGTCAGTGCGGCTCTGCTGATCATCTTTACCGCAGAGGTGGTTCCGGGTCTGGCCCTGGCCGCCAATGTGGGAATGCTCCAGCATGGGCGCCTCTACGTCTGGGTCGGTCTGCTCGGGGTGCTCAATGCGGGGTTCCGGGTGGTAGCGGCCGGGGGCTCTTGGTGGGGCGGTTACCGGCTGGGGGCGGTAGGGATTCTGGAAGGGGCGGCCGCCTGGGTTTCCTGGTGGGTGAGCCGTTTCTTGGTTCGCCGCTTGACTGTCGTGAATGCCCATTCCCAGCCGGTGATGGTGGTGGCCACCGCCACCGTCGGCATTATTAACGTGCTTTACGCGCTAGCCGACGGGTTGGCAGCCAAATATGCGCTGCCGCCCGTGGCAGCCGGGCTGTATACCGGGATGGCGGTGATTGGGCACAGTCTCCAGTTTCTGTCGGGCAGTGTGGCGACGGTCATGCTGACGGCTATATTGTCCGATGCCACCCGGCGCTACCAGTATCTGAGCATGACCGTGGCAGTCTATCTCACGGCGGCGGGATGCGGGGAATGGATCCTCACGGCACACGGCTCCGGGGTGGTGAGTGTGATATTGGGAACAAGATTTCTGGCAATTGTGCGCTGGATTCCTTATTATGGATGGGGGATGATCTGCCTCGGGCTTTTGAACATTGCGATGCTCTACTCCGTCGCGCAAAGCCGTTGGGAAGTCATTGCCACCACAGGGGGCGGACTGGTGTACTGGATCTGGGCTCTGGCCCATGATCATTCCCTTGGAGCTTTTGCCGTCAGCACGACCCATATTATGATGGTGACGCTGATTGTGACGGCGGGGGTGATGACGTGGGCGCAAGCAGTGCAGGCACACGCGAAGGTGCGCACGGATCCGTCATAGGTCTTTGAGATTTGGACTCACCATTCAGGAGGGCGACGTGCTAACAGTAGGAGAGGCATTACACGGAGCGGCTTTGCGGTACAAGGACAAAGCGGCATTAATATTCGGAGACGAACAACTGACATTTCGGGAGTTGGATGCCAAAGCCAACCGCATTGCCCAAGCCCTGGCGGGATTGGGTGTCACCCAAGGCCAGCGGGTGGGGTTGCTCCTCCCTAATGGCCTGGACATGGCCGAGGCCTACTTTGGATTGGCCAGGGCGGGAGTGATTGGCGTTCCGATCAACTTGCGCTGGTCACAGGAAGAAATTCGTTACGCCCTGATGGACAGCCAGATCAGTCTCATTATCGCAGACAAGGACTTTTTGCCCGCGCTCAGCAGCATTGAAAATATGCTGCCGGTATACTACACGCATCTCGACGACGGC
>JAKAAS010000495.1 GCA_021802225.1 Bacillota bacterium | reverse complement strand
ATTCAATGCCAACGGGCCGCAATATCTCGTGGACAACCCCGGGCAGCGGAGCCCCACGGCAACGCGCTGAACAGCCTGACGTCCTGGAGCATTCGCGCGCCAGACTGCTTGGCCGCGCGAATGGCCCCGCGTGCCGGACATGGCTTTGGGTGCCGCCGCCATGCCCGGCATGCCGTGGCCGTTTGGGTGGGCCAGTGTCTATGTGGCGGGACCGCAAAAAAACAAGCGCCTGAGATCCCCATAGCTAAAGCCAGGGTTTTAGGCGCGTTTGATAAGGACAAATAACGAAGGATTAAAAAGAGTTAAGAGACGCTGCAGTGCGGAAAACCCTTGTCAAACGCAGCAACGGCCTAAGGAGCGCGAAATCTACTGGGCATCACTGAAAAACCGTGCTGCGGGCAAATCCTGGAACACTGGCTTGCCTGACTGCGCTTTGCCGGCAATAGCCGACACAACCCCCATAAGGGCCTCTGCATGTTCTCATCTCACGGGCCCCCCACAACTTGATTCGCCATGCGTGCGATTAACGGTCAGCCTACCTCAGTCACTGCGCTCTCACGCCATTTCCACCGAGGCCACATTAACGCCCTCCACCACCACGAGACGCCGGTACCACCGCCATAGCAATTTCTGCTTGACGATAAGCCGGGCGCTAAAAAAGTTGACTGACGCCAAAGCCAGCAAGCGGCGCTCCAGCACCTGAACAATTTTGTAAAGATTTCCCCGATAAGACGTAAGCATTCTCCTTCTTTGCGCGAAAAGGATATTCATAACCTCATCCCATTATGCCACAATTCGACGGAACAAAAATGGTTAAAAATGGTGACATTATGGCCGGAGGCATCCCAGGATCAACGGCGCCAATGGCCCTGAATGGCGTAAGGCACCGCCATGGCAGGAACTTGGCGCCGCTGCAAGTTTTGTGAGAGCCCCGTATCAGGACTCCATGCGGGACCACTGCTCGGCCAGCAGCGAGTAGACAGCATGGTCGACGAATCGGCCATTGAGCCATTCGGCCTGCCGCTTGATGCCTTCTTGTTCAAATCCCAGGCGCTGCGGGATGGCGGCGCTCTTGTGATTGCCGGTTGCGACTTGAATTTCCACGCGATTCAGGTCATATTCCCGCAAAGCAATAGACACCATGGCTCGGCAGCTCTGCGTCATAATGCCACGGCCTTGCAGCGCGGGGGCCAGCCAGTACCCGAGACTGGTCGAACGGTTCGCCCAGTCGATGGAGTGGAAGCCAATAGCCCCCGCCAGCACACCCTGCCAGAGGATCACCGCTTGAAAGCCATTGCCGGCGGCATACTGCTGAAGCGCTGCCTGGATATACTTCCTGGTGTTGTCCACACTCACGGTGGCATCCACAAAAGGCAGCCATTCCCGCAGATATGGACGGGATGCATCAATGAGGCCGTAGAGGGGCTGAGCATCAAACATGTCCACGTATTTCAAGCTGATCTCTTCTGTGACCTGATGAATGAACATCCCTCTACCTCCCGGTGAACTGCGGCGGCTGCTTGTTTAAAAAGGCTGCAATGCCGATATGATGGTCCTCGGTCGCCGCGGCAGCACGCTGCAAATGCTGTTCGAAAAGCAGCTGGTCGGGAAGTGAGGCGTCGATGCCGCGGTGAAGAGCCCGCTTGATCATCGCGACGGCCACGGGGGGCATGGACGCGAGATGTTCAGCCACCTTCTGAGTTTCCGCCTCCAGAGTCCCGGCGTCGGTCATTCTGGTCAGCAGTCCCAGGCGCAAAGCCTCAGGAGCATCCACCACATCGCCCAGCAGAGCCATTTCCATCGCCTTGGCCATCCCCACCAGACGCGGAAGAAAATAGGTCGACCCTGAATCCGGCACCAGCCCGATTTTCACAAACGCCTGCGAAAATTTCGCCTCAACGGACCCGACGCGGAGGTCACAGGCGAGGGCCAAGGACATTCCAGCCCCTGCACAAGCTCCCTGGATGCGACAGACCGTAGGTTTGTTCAGTTGGTAGAGCCTGGTAATCAGAGGATTATAATAGCGGGCGACATGTTCGCCAATATCGACGGTGTCCCCGCGCCCGGCCACTTCTTTCAAATTTTGGCCGGAACAAAACCCCCGCCCGCTTCCGGAGAGTATCACCGCTCGGATTTGGGGGCGGCGCTCGGCGTCTCCTAGAGCAGCAAACAACTCCGTCAGCATGTCATTCGTCAACGCATTGACCGTTTCCGGGCGGTTGAGCATAATCTCTAGTGTCGCGCCGTATTCCTTCACAATCAAATTGGCATATTCGCGTCCCACAGTTGGACCTCCTTCAGCATTAATGGCCCTCAAAATGGGGAGCCCGCTTATCCAGAAAAGCCTGCATACCCTCTTTTTGATCATCTGTGCCAAACAGCAGCGCAAACAGCCGCCTCTCGAACCGCATGCCCGCTTCCAGCGGCAGATCCGGTGCCGCGAGCACGGCCTCCTTGGCCAGCTGCACAGCAATCGGCGGCATCTTGGCGATTTTCTCCGCCAATGTTTCAGCTGCCCCGACAACGTCTTCGGCCGGAACAACATGGTTGACCAGGCCCATTCGGTAGGCCTGGTCAGCATCCACGGGTTCTCCGGTCAAAATCATTTCCATGGCCCGCATTTTCCCGACCAGTTGGGTCAAGCGCTGCGTGCCGCCCCCTCCTGGAATCACCCCAATTTTGATTTCCGGCTGGCCAAAATGCGCATTGTCTCCCGCGATGACCATATCACACGCCATCACCAGTTCCAGTCCCCCTCCCAGCGCCCATCCCGAAACGGCGGCGATGAGAGGTTTAGGAAATGATTTTTATGGGAGAA
>JAKAAS010000494.1 GCA_021802225.1 Bacillota bacterium | reverse complement strand
CATCGCGGAGGAGTGGCTCAAAAATTTCTTCTCGATCGCCTCTTTCATCTTGGGATGGGAATCCCAGCTCAGAGACTGGCCCCGCCGGGCCATAGCTCCAGACTTGTTGACCATTTCCTGGCGGAAGGCGGTCGCCGCCGCGTCGCTGATTCCCAGCGCCTTTTCCAAGTCCTGCAGCGCCTTTTCATTGGGCTCCACCTCGTCTCCGGTCACCGGGTCTTTGACGGTGGTGTGCATGATCCGCGCTTCCGCATGTTCCAGGTAGTTGTCATAAAGGAGCTGGGCCGCATCCTGAAAAGAATCCACAAACGCCCGCTGGATTTCGTTTTTCGCCGCCTCGTCGTAAAGCTCGTGAGTGGCCTTGAGCGCTTCGAGCAGCTCCTGGTTCTTCACCTGGGTAATGTGCTGCTCGAAGCTCTCCCGTATGGCCCGCAGCATCGCCGTCGGAGTCACACAGACATCCTTGTCGCTCGCCATCGCATAGGACAGTGCGTCGAGAATATGGCGGGGGGAGATGCCCTGAAATCCTTCTCCCTGTTTGCGGGCAAGCTCGCGCACCCGGTTAATCTCCCGCTGCTGCACATCAGGCAGTTCCTTGCCGTCGTAAAGGGTCAGCTTTTCCTTCACGGAGAATTTGGCATCCTTGCCCAGACGGGTGCCCACGCCGAACATAGCGGCCACCTTCAGTGTGTTGGGGGCAATATGCTTCCCCAGGTCCGAACCCGTCAGGTTCATCATCTTCTGGTAGGTGCGGACTTCCTGGCTCACCGTCAGATTGTATGGCACTTTAATCAAGAGCACCCGGTTGTGCAGGGCCTCATAAGCCTTGTTGCTGACGAACCGCTCGAACTCATTTTCGTTGGTATGGGCGATAATCGCCTCGTCCGCATCGAACAGGCCGAACCGGCCGACCTTGATCTTGCGCTCCTGAGCCAGCGTCAATAGCCCGTGCAGGAAATCCGGCTGGGCTTTGAGCATTTCAATAAACTCCATAATGCCCCGGTTGGCGGCATTGAACGCCCCGTCAAACCGGTAGGCGCGGGGGTCGGACTCGGATCCGTAGCGGGAGATGGTGGACAGGTCCATGGACCCCACCAGTTCGCTGATATCCTGCACCTTGCTGTCAGAGGGGGCAAAGGTGCCGATGCCAATCCGGCGGGACTCGGAAATCAGGACGCGCTTGACGGGCACCTCCTGCAGCCGCCCCTGATATTCGTGGTCCACCACCCACTGGCAGTAGGGGCACAGATCTCCTTCAATGCTGACGCCTGTAGCCTGCATAAACTCCCGGCGGGCGGATTCTGGCAGCAGGTGCAGGGGCTCCTCCTGCTGGGGGCAGAAGCTCACCGCGAACAGCGCCCCCTCATCGGTCCGCGAGTATTCTTCCATGCCTTTTTTGAGGATGGCGGTGATGGTGGACTTGCCGGTGCCAGGACTTCCCATCATCAGGAGAATCCGCCGGCGGATGTCCATGCCCCGGGCCGCCGCCGCAAAATACTCCACAATTTCGCTGAGGGTCTCGTCGATCCCAAACAGTTCCTGGCTGAAGAACAGATACCGCGGTATTTCCTGATTCTCCAGCTTTTCGGTTCCGTGGGACATAATCATGCGGTAAATGCGGGCATGAGCCAGATCAGCGATGGAAGGGGTTTCTTGAACCTTTTGAAGGTAATCGGCAAAGGTCCCTTCCCAGGTCCAAGCACCTGCTGGAGGCTGGTGCAGGCTGAGCCAGCCGGTATCAAATTGTGCCACGTCAGTCCCTCCTTCTCCAATCCGCTTCGTTGCCGTACCAGATTTTGTGCACGCTGGTCAGCATCACATCCCCACCCCACAGATAGGCAATGGCATTGAGCACATCCTGGGTATACTCTTTGTGCAGTGCCTTCTCTCCGTGGTAAATCAGGTCCATCCGGTGATTTTGGGCATCAATCTGCTCCACGTAGATTTCTGGGCTGTCGGGCATGAAAGCCTTCTGCACATCGCGCACCAAGTCCTCCACAGGGTAGTACTCCATGCCCTGGGAAGGGTCGTTGGCGTCACGCGGCCGCTCCAGGGGCCAGACATTGCGGTTCTGCGCGAGGCGCGCCAACTCCGGCGTAATCCACTGGCTCACCCACTGCTGGTCGTTCAGGTCCTCCACAATCTCAAAGCACGTGTCCATTCCGTGCATTTCCGCGATAAGCTCCCACAAGGTCCACCCGAAATAATAGGGATTAAAGAAATGATGGCTCTGGGTGACCATGGCGTGCATGCGCATAGCCTCAATGTGGTCCTGGTCATCCCATAAAGAAAATTCCCGAGTCAGCCTCACATGCCAGAAAGTGGCCCAGCCTTCGTTCATGTACTTGGTCTGGGCCTGCGGCTGGAAATAGAGCATTTCCTCCCGCATCATGCGCAAAGCCATGCGCTCCTCATCGCCAAGATGGCCATAATCCGCCACAATCGCCAGCACATCGCGGGTCCATGGCCACATTTTGTAGCGCGGGCTGTAGCTGCTGTCATCCTCCGAGTCTGGTGAAGGCGAGTCGTACAGCTCCCGGACCCACTCAAACGATTGCCGGAGGTCCTTGGGCGGCTCCGGAGCCGTCAGCAGCTCGGGAGCCCGGTAATAGGGGTCCACCAACTGGCTCAGTGTATGGGCCGCATCCATCAATTTCTCGACCCGCGAAAAACTGCGCTGCCGGTGCAGTTTTTCCAGCCACTCCGCGTGCTCCCGAAACCAGATCCCGATATTGGGGCGCCGGACCGCACTGAGATAGCGGTTGCGGGCGAAAAAGTCCGTGTGTCCCAACACATGGCCGATGCCAAGCAGCGTGACG
>JAKAAS010000493.1 GCA_021802225.1 Bacillota bacterium | reverse complement strand
CACATGGCCAAGGCCCACGCGATCAGTGTATCGTCCGGAGTGGTCGCGGTCGGCCACCCCAACAAGAAATGGACGCGCACCATTGCCGTACGCCAAACCATCGCAAAGGATCTTGTCATTCGCCCAATGCTTGACACCACTAATGCCGTCGGACAGTGGGTGCCTGTGCATTTGCCGTGGATCCACATTGTGCCAGCGTCACCACGCCTTGCGAAAGGGCAGTGGGTGCCCGTCACCATTACGGGGAGTCCACCCCCACAGCGGCTCACACATGCGCTGAGCTTGGCCCTCGTGCTCAATCCGGCATCGTCCCGGCACGGGCTCCATGTCATGAGCGCCCCCGCTGTTCGAGTGCTCTTAGGTACGGATCCTGGCCATGATCAGGCGCACCTTACCGTCCGCATGCCGTGGATTGTGTGGGGATCAGGGGTTATCCATGCCAGCACTACCGTCACTGACACCGGCCACACGTGGTATGCGCCGGTGATGCATGTGGCCGTAAACGGCCATGCTACCGTGCCCACTCGCCTGCCGATGCTACTCGTCGGCATGCAGGCCCGTCCTACTGCCGCTATCACTGTACCATCGATCGGCGTTACCACCGTTGTCTTCTCGGCTACCGGAGCACCACCGGTGACGCGGCATATCGTCTCGTTGCCAGGGCTTCCTCTGGCCGTTGCCCTTGGCGCAGGGGCGCTCGTGGAGATCGTCAATCTAGCGGTATCAAAAAAAATCAAAGACAAAAAAGGAGAGATAATCCATGATCAAAAAGATTCTCGCGCATAAATGGGCCATAGCAATCGCCCTCATGAGTGCTGGTCTCGTTGCGGGTCCGGCTGCATTGGCGGCCACGACCGATGTTCCTATTGCCGCTACGGTCAGTGCTCCAGCGGCTACAACCGGATTTACGGTGGCAGCGGCCTACGGGTCCGGGGCGCTCAGCAGTTCACAGTCCACCCTGCCCACCACCAGTTCAGGGGTCACCGGCATCACCTTTCCCAGCGTGACCGCAGGCACGTCTGCTGTCACCACCACGGCTACGAGCTATGTAGAGCTCGGGATCTCTGCGCCGGACGCGACGTCGGGCACCACGTACGATATTGCGGCGTCCAGCAGCGGCCTCGTCAATTCGGCGGATTCCGCTGATACCATCCCGGCGAGCGACATCACCCTGCCGGGTTACGGAGGGGGTGGCCATGAGTGGATTGGCTCGTCTAGTGGACTGGCGTCGGATGTGAGTGGGATTGGCGCGGCGGGCACAGCGCTGTCCGACACCGCCACAACGATTTACTCAAATTGGAGCGCAACCCAACTTACGGACGTTGCGCTTCAGCCGCAGATCACCATTCCCGCGAACGCCGCGGCCGGTACGTATGATGGCGATATCGATCTTACGGTCGCGCTCAATTAAGTTCGGGGTTTATGAGCCCTCCCTCACGGGAGGGCTCTTTTTGTCTACATAGTAGGAGGTGTTTTAAGCATGGCAGTACCCGAGAGCACAAAACTTACCACAGAGGCCCTACGTCAGATCCCGCTAGCCGTGGTCATCCCGGCGATCTGGCCGGAGGCGACCCACGAAAGGCAGGGCGCCATCACCCGTTGGACGACCCCGAAGGGAAAGCTCAACGTCAAGGTCACCGGAAGGTCCGACGAGTTCAAGGTCTGGAGCGGTCCGCATGCGGGAAAGGCCGGAGTTGGGGCACTCAGCTTTCTGCAAGACATGGGCGTCTGTGCCACATTCAACGAGGCCAGAGACTTCCTCAGTCGTCTCGACCCTGCCCGTGTGCAAGATCCCACGTCCTACCATCGCACAACACCAGCGCCCGACAAACCTAAAAAGCCGTATGCTCCACCCCTGCGCATCTTCAATGTGCAGAAAAATCTCTCGATACTCCACGACTACTTGGTCACCGAGCGCAAGCTCCCCACTTCACTCATCCAGTCGCTAGCAGCGCAGCCCCATCCACCGATTTACGCAGGCTTTGGGCCACGCGCACAGGACTATATTGTGTTTCCCTGCCGCGATCATTCTCTCCCTACTGCTGATTCAAAGCAGACCGGCGCCATTCTCCGCTGGCGGCATCCGGGGACTCCGCCCAGGGATCAGTACGGCGGTGATCCCCATCCCCTAGCTCCCGGCACCACCAAGTCTGCCGGTTGGTGGCAGATTGGGAGCGGGCGCGATGTCCTCGTTGTCGTAGAGGCTCCGATTGATGGCCTCAGCATTCTAGCGGCTCTCCCGCCAGAGCAGGTATCCCACGTATCCATTCTAGCGACCGGAGGTACAGGCGGCGTGCTCGAACGTCAGTTTCACGATTACAACGTCATCATCACCGCGACCGACCGCGACGGCGTGGGTGGAAAAATTGCCCAAGAGGTGGAGGGCGCGGCTCACCGACCGACTATCCGTGTGGCGCCACCAGCCAGTTTCAAAGACTGGAATGATGTCTGGAAGGCCAACCCCGGTCTTGCCACTGAAACATGGGCGCAGGCCTTCCGTGCCCTCGAACAGCCCATCGAAAGATAACTACTCAGAAGGAGGAAAAATCTATGTTTGGTATCATCCTCGACATCGCGCTCGTCATCACCTTCTATCTCGCCTGGGCCACAGACCTCTTCTGGAGCCACGCCCACCGCCAAATGGTGGCCCAGCACCCGCAAGACTACCATTTCCCACGCTGGTTCCACCGTTTCTTTGCGGATGATCCGCCCGATTCTCAATAACGCCCGCATATTCTCGATATCGCTCCCACTCCGTCATAAATGGCCCGTCTGGGCCTTTACCCCCCCATTGCCCGTGATTGTCCATCCATCTATAGGCGGTTT
>JAKAAS010000492.1 GCA_021802225.1 Bacillota bacterium | reverse complement strand
GGGACTGACGCAGTCCATTTGGTACGGATTCGAACAGTTTGGGATCGGCATCCACCATTTTGACCGCATAGCAATCCAAGCCCATGTAAAAACCCTCCTTGGGATTGATTTTTTAATGAAATGAAAGAACAACAACCAGGCGAAAACAGCGCCCACGAGACGTGGGCGCAGAAAGAAGGGGATAGAGCCGGCCTCCGGTTATATCACGTTATCGGTAGCAGTCGACATATCGAATGTTTAACGAGAGTTCTGAGCACCGAGGCATGTGCTGTAATTGATGGGAATGGCACTCATTAAATCTCATCCTTTGGCTTGGACATCACAGAGAGTTGAGTCAAAATGTCGCCATAATCCGTGCGGGGAGGCCACGCGGGATCCACATAATCGGTAAGCGCCCGCAAAGACTCAATGCTAGCGCACAGAGTAGCCGATTAGGCATGCGTGAAGAGCACAGTGACAAATCCGACAATCATCAGAACCAACGTCCCCCAATACCAATAGGCGAGAGTGGACAGTTTTTGATCGAACTTGATATCGAGATCAGAAATTTTTTTATCAAACTTGGTATCCAGAGCACGAAGTTCTTGACGCAGCGCGGTCAGTTCTTGGCGGAGGCTGGTCATCTCTTGTTTGGTGTCTTGTCGCATAATATCTTGGTCATGACGCATGTCATCCAGCCGGCTGAGGATCAATTGACTGATACTCACTTTTTCCCCAAAATCGGCTGGCGTAGAAGAGGGAGTGTGTTCGGGTGCCATCGCCATCACGATCCTCTCCTTGATCAGTAATTTGAGTATACCATAGGCCGCAGACGGTTATGCTCAATCTTAATGGGATGCGGTCGCGGACACGCATGGACTGATAGTCACGACTCCGGCCATGCTCACGACGGGACTTAAGTGTCGTGGCAGACATTGGCGTCAGTCCCCAGGTAAAATTTTCCGTAGTGAGATTCGGCAGATCGTGTCTTTTATCGTACTCGCAGGTGAATACAGTAGTTGTGCAGGATATTGCTGATCCAGTCGCATCCCATACCAAAAGGCTTAAGACCCACATCATCCTGGCACCAAAACGTTGTCCCAGCGTATTCAAAACGACCATTGTCGCCACACAATGCGAACACCAGATCCCAAGCAATAGGATATTGTGCCCGTTCGAATTTCACGTTTTTGGTCACGATGGTCAATACGCGACCAGGTTCCATGACATCCGCACAATGATCGTAGATACGCGTTAACTCATCGATAAACTGGCGATAGTTCGTGACGTTGCCCAAGTCTGCCTTATTTTCGGAGTACGTCGTGCGCAAGCCTTTAGCTTGGCGAGCCTTCTGGCCCTCATCCAATACATGCATCCCCGGGTTGTGGAGGATGCGCCAATAAGGAGGGCTGGTCACGGTGTAGGCTATCGGAAGAAACTCGATGGGAATCAACGCAGCAATTTCGCGAGCATCGCCCTGCAGAACTTTCCAACGTTCTGGCACGGTGTGACCCGCATGAGTTACACGAGAACGAGCTATATCGACCCATGTTTCGCTTAATTCGATAAGGACTGCCTTGCGACCGGCATTGAGTGCCGCCATGGCAGTCGAACCCGTTCCGCCCATCGGGTCGAATACTACGGTATCAGGCAATGTGAGCTCAGATACAAAAATCTGAACTAATTCTTCCGGAAACTTAGCGGGATGCAGGATTTCCTTTTTGCTACGTGGCTTAGGTTTTGGCTTCACCCATTGCGCACGGGCAGCGGGAGTGCTAAGGTGCAAAGTCGGTAACTCAGCATGCACCGGCCCGATTTCGTTGATGGCTTGCAGAACATTAACATACGTGGGCGCAGCGCTATCTGAATCCGGCAGACCGATACGCTCGTCACGTAGGCGAAAACTATGACGGGCTAGACTGGACAAGACCCACGGCAACGGATAACGACCGGCTGCCGTCGTCACTTCCTGTGACAGGAGCGCGCAGAATCCGCCTTCCTTGAGCATCGCCCGGCACTGAGCAAAGAATTGGTGAATGTTCGCCGAATGCTCGGAAGCTTGCTCGGCCCATGCAGCGCCACGATCACGCCAGTCCACGATGATGAAGTCGAACGGCGCGATTTCGGGTTGGCTATCATGCCACGGACCGATATCAATTGGGGATACGGTTTCGCGGAACAGTTGGCGACCATGCGCTGCAATAGAAGACGGCGTATCCGATCCGGTGATGACTAGTATGCGGGTCAAGCGGTTTTCCGAGTCGTACCGCTTGGTAAAAAAGCGGATCAAGTCGCCATAGAGCGATTGATCGTCAGTGATAGAGAAAAAGCTCTTCTGAAACAATAGCCAGTCTTTCCATGCCAACTCGTTGATACGGTTTTCCAGTGTTCGTTTCGGTTTCGCAGGGATTACGGCAGCGGCACGTTGCGTCGTCGACATGATTATACCTCCATCAATGTGACAATAGGATGAAGAACACCAGGAAGCACATATCGATTGGCAGTCTTAGTACCGGGTGCATGATGATCGTGGGCATTCTGTTTGGGCGGGTAAAAGTAACACGGTGCTCCAATCGGCAAAGGATGGGCAATGCGCTCGAATTCCTGGCGATGAATCCATCCGATCAGGTAAAGGGTAAAGCCCTGACGCAGGAATACCTCACGAAAGCAACGAGCGTTGAATTGACTAGTCACAGCGGAATGGTAACGGTCTTGGCCGATCAAGGTTATGGCTGTCCGTTGTTGCCACAGATACTTTTTTTGTGAACGAGTGCGACATTACGAAGACAGACACGCTGCGATGACAACGACCACCCCGGCCAAGATCCCGGAGGGTGGCACCCTATGGGGG
>JAKAAS010000491.1 GCA_021802225.1 Bacillota bacterium | reverse complement strand
AATCCCTCCATAAACGAAATGGTTACCGGTCCCTTGGAAACGGCCTGCGAAGTCGTGGGCGCCTGCGAGCCGCATCCGGCTGCCACCAACCCCACTGAACTTCCCAAAAGAAGCCACGACACTGTTTTCTTCATCAAAGATTTCACACTCCTTATAGAGCAGTCACGTCAGCGCCTCCGTCAGCGGTAATAGGTCCGCCGTTGGGACAGCATCATCTGCACCCATGTCAAAACGGCGATAATAAAGAAGAGAATGACCGCCAGAGCCGCCGCTGGTCCGGTGTGATAAAAGATGAAAGCCATCTGATAGAGCAAATAGCTTGTGGTCGTTGTCGCTGCCAGCGGCCCTCCCTGTGTCATGGTGAAAAACTGCGTGAACGCCTGCAACGCGCCAATCGATGTAATCACCAGCACAAACAGCGTCGTCGGGGACAGAAGCGGCCAGGTCACATTCCAGAACTCTACCCACCGGTTCGCCCCATCGACCCGGGCAGCTTCCCGCAGTTCTCCCGGAATCATGGACAGTCCCGCCATGAAGATAATCACGTCAAACCCCATACTGTGCCACAGGGAGAAGATAATAATCGCCGGCATCGCCCACTGGGGGGAATTGAGCCAACCCGGTTCAGGCAGGTGCGCCGTATGCAACAACCCATTGATCAGCCCAAATTGCGGGTTGAAAATCCAGATCCAGATAATCGATGTCGCCACAACCGGGGTGACGTAGGGAGAGAAAACCGCCAGGCGGGCCAGCCCCCGTCCCGGAAAGTAGTTCATGAGCAGCAGAGCCATTCCCAGTGCGAGAAACAATCCCACCGGCACCGTCCCCACCACGAAGTACAGGGTAATGGCCAGACTATGCCAAAACGACCCGGATCCCAGCAAGTGCGCGTAGTTTTTTGTACCCACAAAGTAAGACATGGACGCATTCAGAAAGTTCCAGTGAAAGAAGCTGATATAAAAAACAAACAGCGCCGGGCCGACGATAAAAACCAAGAAAATCAACGCCGACGGCAGGAGATACATGTAGGGACTGTACCAGTGTCGGCCGACCTTTTCATTCAAGTTTCTGAACACCTCCCGACCTCGCAGCCTCTGAGAATAAAGGACTCGGATACGGATGGCAGAGTCAACATTTGGAAATAGATACACCCTAATCATACCGCTTTTCCGCCTGTCAGAACAGACGAATAATGCCGGCGACCGACAGGATTTTTCGGGGTTCCGCCCCTATACGATCCGTTAAAAAAGCCCGCTCAGAACCTGTGCGGGTTTTGCTCCATATTCGCTGCCCTTCATACTGAGCCTGCCCGCATCCATGCGGGGCAGGCTCAGTATGAAGGGCGAGGGTTAACCCATAGAGAAGACTCGGCGAAGATCCTGTGAAGATCAGGTTGCGCCGCATTCTCAGCCCCCCTCGTCTTGCATGGTCCGAGCCGGGCGGGAGATTGCTACTTCCGGTACGCTTGCGCCTGATCCACCACAATTGCGATCTTCCCGCGGCTGTGGCCGGTCTCGCTCAGGCGGTGGGCATCCGCAATATTGCCGAGGAGAAATACCTGCCCCACCGTGGGCCGCATCTTGCCTAGTTCAAACAGTTGGGCCAAAGCCTGGAGCTTACGGCCGTCCGGCTGCAGGAAAAACCAGTGCGCGCGCACATGGTGGGCCTGCGCCCGGCCGGGGTCCGGCGCCTGCGCAATGGACACTAGAATCCCGCCGGGTTTCAGCACATCAAAGCTCTTCTCCTGCACCCCGCCCCCCATCGTGTCCAGCACCACGTCAAGATCCTTCACTTCCCGCTCAAACGCGCTCTGTTCGTAATCAATCACCATGTCCGCTCCTAGATCCGCGACGTAGTCCCGGTTGACCCCCCGCGCCGTTGTCGCCACAAAAGCCCCCTGGGCCTTCGCAAGCTGAATGGCATAGCCCCCGACTCCACCGGCTCCCCCATGGACCAGCACCCGCTGTCCCGGCTGGATCTGGGCGATCTCTATCAGCGCCTCCCATGCCGTGAGCCCCGCCAACGGGATGCTGGCCGCCTCCAGGAAGGTCAGCGCCGCTGGCTTGGGGGCTAACAGCGCCTCGTCGACAACCACATAGTCACTGTATGTTCCGGGCCGTTCCGTAGCGGGGCGGCTGAACACCTTGTCGCCTGGGCGAAAGTTTTTCACACCCTCTCCCACTTCTTCAACAATCCCCGCGCTATCCCATCCCAGAATCGCCGGAAAGTCCAGCGGCATCCGCTCGGCCAGAAAGCCCTTGCGGATTTTCCAATCGACCGGATTGACGGATGTGGCATAATTTTTCACCAGGACATCGGTCAGTCCTAGCGGCATATTGGCAATTTCTGCTGCATGAAAAACATCGGGCTCGCCGTACTGGTTGATAACCATCGCCTGTATTTCCACCATCTCCTTAAGGGGGAAGAATTCCTCTTCTGCCTGCCGTCTATTCTATCATCACGGGCCTGCCCTGTTCTTCCCCGCCCTTTCTCTCCTTGACCCGCGCTCCGCAGGCGCGCGGCATGCATTCCGCCGTTGAAGACAGAGAAGCAGGCGCTGGACAGTGTGTGCAACAGAGGGCAGTCCTCCTATTTCATTCAGTCAAATTTCAAGCAACAGCCGCGAGTTTGCCGTAAAATAGGGTATCTGGCCCGTCCCGAGACAGGACTTGCCACAATCCTAGGGAGTTACTATATAGCTTGCGATAAGATGCACAATGATGCATAATAGTAGTATGGATAAGACCTACACGATTACCGAAGTCGCCCGGTTGCTGGGCGTCAAAGTCAAGACGGTCCAGCGGTGGGATAGCGCGGGGGTTGTTGAAGAAG
>JAKAAS010000010.1 GCA_021802225.1 Bacillota bacterium | reverse complement strand
CCTACACTGATGAGAAAGTCAGAGCCAATGACCTGGCTGAAATCTTTTGGAGGCAGCACCCACTGCCGTTGGAAGACCTTGCTGGGCGGCTGGCCTATGCGGCAGCCGCCAACATTATTGATGCCGGGCTGGATGCCAATCCTGAGCACTTATTCAGCCAACTCCAAGAAGCTATGGACGAGGGGCTCGGCATCAACGCCTCTTCTCAGTTTTTTGCAGACGTCCCGGAAGGCAGCCGTCTTCTGTATGTCACTGACAATGCCGGCGAAGTGGTGTTTGACCGGGAACTGATCCGTGCCCTGCGCCACCAAGGCTATTTTGTGACAATTTTAGTCCGCCACCATCCTTTTCTGAATGACGTCACCCGTGAAGACGTCTGCCAGGTTCACCTCGACACCGTGGCCGATAGAGTGCTGGATCTCGGCGACGGGTTTGCCACATGGACACTGAGCCCCGAAATGCTCGAGACCTGGGGCCAAGAATTTGATGGCTTCATAATCAAGGGCATTGCCAACCTGGAAGCATTGTCACACCGGACACTGCCCCATCCCGCCCTGTTCCTCTACAGAGCCAAATGCCCTCCTTCAGCACGTCTGGCGGGCGCCGAATGGAATCAAAACGTGGCGTGGCGCCAGCCATCATAACACGGACGAGCGGAGGGCATACTAGATACTGGGCCTGCTGTTGTGTTTTCCCAGCAGTTTTTTGCGTGGAACATGCTACAATGTATTGTCTTGTATGTAGGGGAGCGAACGATGAGCAAATGCCAATACGGCTGATAAAGGATCGGATGCTGATGAACACGCGGAACGGCACACCAAGCATAGGGTTTAGCAGGCGCCAACGGTGGATCACCGGTGTTATTGCAGGTCTCGGCGCGCTGTTTGTGGGAGTATCCGTGATGCTCCACTCACGAATCCACAGCCGTATCAGCACAATTGCTATTAACGAAAAGCAGCCGGTTAATGTCCTTGTAGGGATTCGGGGAACACTGGGCGCCCCGGCTTTCCTTGGATTTGTGGCGGTAGTGCGTCCCAACAGCCAGATCCTGACGGTGATTCCCGTCTCTGGACGAACGGTGGTCCCCGCCGCCAACGGCGCGCCAAAGCCGCTTTATGAGGCTATTACGGGCGAAAGTCCGTCTTTGGCGACTAAAACTGTTTCCACCGCCATGGGCGTGCCCATCACCCATTATTTTTACTTTACCACAAAGGATCTCTTAATGGTGATGAACGCTCTATACTACCATACCGACCACCTCTGGCCGCAGGCTGCAACCCCCGCCTCCATGCTGGCAACTTTAGGATATCCCGACGGCGCGGCCAATCCTGCGGGACAGGTGCAGCTGCTCGGCAAAATTGTGGATATGCTGCCGGAGGTCACCCCCATAGCCGCCGGCGGCCTGCTGGGAATGACCAAGAGTTCGACGACCAACCTAACCGCCTACCAAGTATTTGCGCTGGCCAACTATATCCGCGGCGATGCCCTGAAGCTGGGCTCGGTCAGTCAGTTGCGCCGACCAAGGAGGTCGCATGGCTAAAGATCTGACATCGGAATCTCCTGCGCTGTTCCCTGTTCAGACTCCATCTCCCACCCCGCGCTTGAAATGGCCCACTGTCAAGCATTTATTCTGGCTTTTTGTGATATCGCGGGCATTTTTCATGGAATTAGGCGGTCTGGCTTATATCTATCTGCCCCATGCCTGGGTGGAATCCCCGCCCAACACCCTGCCGCCGTCCGGCCAGCTGCTGTATCATGTGACTTTTGGCCTATGGGCTCATTGGGACGGACTGTGGTACTTGTCGATCGCCAACATGGGATACGCCAACCGGCCCACGGCCACGGCATTCTTCCCCCTCTACCCCTTAGGCGTCCACTTGCTGGGTGGTGGCGTGGTTGGGGGTGTCCTGCTCAGCTTGCTGTGCTTTGCTGTGACCTTGTGGTTTCTGTTTCGGTTGACGCAATATGAATTTGGGGACCGAATTGCCTGGAACGCCGTACTGGCCCTGGCTTTTTTCCCTACTTCCTTTTACGCCAACGCTGTGGATTCGGAGTCCCTGTTTATGGCAGCGGCCATTGGTTCGCTATACTTCGCGCGGACGAGACGCTACCGCATTGCGGGACCGTTAGCGATGGCCGCCACATTGGTCAGCATGTACGGACTGCTGCTGGCCATCCCCCTGCTCTATCTCGCGTGGACTCAGGAGGGACACCGCATCCGCCCGCTGCTGTATAGTCTGTGGGCCCCGTTAGGTCTTGTGCTGTATATGGGATTTCTCTTAATCCGGTTTGGCGACCCCTTGGTCTTTGAACATGCCCAGAGCAACTGGGGGCGGCATTTCCAGTGGGTCGGGGCGACACTGTGGGCAGCGACAGTGAAAGCCTGGCAAGTCGCAGGACAGGCCTTCAGCCTGCACACACTGTTTGCGACAGGAATGCCCCAGCTGAGCGCCAGTAATTTTTACAACTGGATATTCGCCTTGTTTCTGCTGATCATGCTAGCCTTATCGGTGAAATACCTGCCCGCCTATTTATGGATTTACGAGGTGCTGGCGCTGCTGGTTCCTTTTTCTTACCCGGCTACCGGAAATCCCCTGATGTCCCTGCCGCGTCTTGTGCTGGAAGCATTTCCTACATTCATCACGTTGGGGCTGGTGATCAGCCGCAAGCCGTGGCATAAGACACTGTATTTTATTGCATCCCTGCCTCTAGGCATACTGTTTGTGGCTCTATATGCTACAGCCCACTGGGTAGCCTGAAGCGCCACGGTCACCCGTGGCGCTTCATTGGTCCTGCCGCGAACACGGGAGAGCTAGTGGCCTCCGCAACTGCAGCCCGTCTGGGCCTGAGGGTTCGTCAGGACAAACCCTTCCTGCATTGGGTCCATTTTATAATCTAGGATCCCACCTTCCACGTAGGGCCGACTCTCCGCGTTAACGACCAAGATCACGCCTGCAGCCTTGATCTGCTCGTCTTCCTGGCTGAGCTCCTGGTCCCAGAACATGCGGTAGCCAATGCGCCCGCACCCGCAAGCCGGCTCAGCGCTGACGCGGACATAGTCCGCCTGCTTCTCCGTACCCAGCTCTGCCAGTTTGGCGATCGCCTCAGGGGTCACTTCAATTTGTAAGCTCATAAATCAATCCCTCCCTTTACCCCATCATAAAGGGCTATAGACGGTCTGTAAAGGCTGGCCCAGTTGTGCTGCATCAGGTAGAGCCCACCCACCAGCATAATGCTCCCCGCGATCCACTGCAGATGCACGGCGGACAGCTCCTTAGCCTTCCATGGCCGCAAGCGCACGCCGCTCCAAATCCCCGCAAGAGCTCCGGCAAGATAGAATGGGACCAAGTGCCAATCTATGGCGCATCTCCCGAGATTGCGCACGGTAGCGGTCAATGTCAGGGCTACCACTGACAACAACCCACTTCCCGCGGCGCTAGCCACAGGAAGTCCGGTCCAGATCATGGCAGGGAACACTAAAAATCCACCGCCGCCTCCAAAAAAACCCGCCACCGCTCCTACAATCAGTCCTGCTATTCCGAGCCGGGCTGCCAGAGTTTTGGAGTCCCCGGTATGTTTTGGTAAAATGAACGTCAGCGCGGCATTCACCAACATCACCAGACCTAATAAGGCCAGGCGCAGGTGGGACGAGAGAGACTGTTGGGCCATGTGGCCAATGGCCATCCCAACCCAGCCAGGAAGAGTAAACCACATGGCCGGGCGCCACGTCTTGCTGACGGCATGGCGGCGCATGCCCACCAGTGCCATAGCCATCACCGCGGTTAAGGCAGTGGATGTGCCAAACAGCATGCCAATATTTTTAAGACCGAACAGGTAGCGCAAAATGAACACGGACAGCACCAGGATTCCGCCGCCAATAGTAGCCACTAGGAACCCTATTCCCGCACCTGCGGCCACGGCCAGCACACTTGTAGCCGACACATTATTCAGCACCAGGCACCCTCCCATGACGACGCTAGTTTGTTTGGTGTTAGAATGCGCGCGTTCGGCTCAAAGCATGCACAAAGGAGGAGAAGCGAATGAAGAACTGGCTGGCGTCCGCAAAGACGTTCGCGTCACGGGTTGCCCAAGATGACATGCCATCCTATGCGGCAGCCCTGGCCTACAAATTTTTGTTTGCCCTATTTCCTCTGGTTCTTTTTCTTACCGCGCTGTTGGGGTTTATGCGGCTCCCTGGGAGCATCGGCCAGGTAACCCGCCCGCTGGACGCCCTGGTGCCCCCAGCGGTGCTGGATTTGCTGCAGAAGAGTATTGTACAGGCGGTGCACCACGAAAATCCCACCATTTTGTCGCTGGGCATCGCCGGGTTTGTGTGGGGCATGTCCGGGGCCTTTTTGGGCCTCATGGATGCCTTCAATCATGCCTACGAACTGCCCTATCCCTACCACCGTACAGTTTGGCAGCGGTATGGCCTCTCCCTGGGGACAGGCATCATCGTCGGACTTTTATTTATTGCCGTGCTCGTCATCGGCACCGGGGGCACGGAAGCGACGCACTGGGTCCTGGTGCATCTTATTCACTGGTCTGCCGGAGCTAGAGCTTCTGCCGCTGTGCGGTGGGTGTTGATGCTGGTGCTGTTAGTGGTCAGTCTGGACATCCTCTATACCGTACTGCCCGATCTGCGCCTGCGCTTCGTTATTCTGCGGCCTGGAACCGTGCTGGCCACCGCCGTTTTTCTGGTCATGTCGTCGTTGTTTTCCCTCTATACCAGTCATTTCAATACGTACAATAAAATGTATGGAAGTTTGGGCACCGTCATTCTACTGCTGCTCTATCTGTATTTCTTCGCTCTAGCAATCCTTCTCGGAGCCGAGCTTAATGCCATGACGGAGCATCACCGGGCGATGCCCCCTACAAGAGATGAATAAGAATAGCCAGCAGCAGTCCCACCATGCCCCCCACTAAAGCCCCGTTGACCCGGATCCACTGCAGGTCGCGGCCCACATACCATTCTAATTTGTCAATCCATTCCCGTTCATCCATATGCGTCAGATTGTCGCGGACCAGGCGCCCGATCATCGGGTGATAGCGGCGCAAAAGCGAAACGGTCATGCGTTTGACCATGCCCTCCAGCATGGCCTGCTGCTCGGGATTGGCACTGAGAGCCTCGGCTATGTCTCCCATGGCCTTGCCAATGCCGTCCCACAGGCCTTCCTGATTCAGACGGGTACGCACCTCAGTCATCACCAAACTGACCGCCCGATCCCACGGCACATGGGTGACAAGCTCGTCTTTCGCCCCTTCGATGCGTTCCCGCAAGGCGGCATCGTCCCGCACTGTAATCATAATGCGCACCAGCGCGAGTTCGAATTGTTCAAATGCCTTTTTGGACTGCAGCCAATCAATCAGCTGTGCTTTGACTGTGACACTGAGGTCCTTGTAATCCACCGTTCCCAAAGATTCCAGGAGCCCGAGCACGAGTTTTTGAGTGGTCGTCTTGGTATATTTCTCCAGCATGTCCTTAAGGCGGTTCTCCATATCCTCCGTGAATTCCACACTGTTGAGGACCTGGATCACATGCCGGGCCAAAAACGCAAAGAGAGGGCGGTCATTCTCCGATTGGACCAGCCATTTGACGATGCTCACCACATAGTCAGACAGGTCCATACCGTGCACTTTGTCGGCCGTAAAGCGCTCCAGATAGTCAGCCAATTTGTCTTCTGGCATCAACGACAGCAATTGATTCACCGCTTCCGTTATGGCACCGCGGATCTCAGGACTGGGAGGCGCTTGCAATAACCTGATGATCTGTCGGCTGACCTGCAGCTTTGCAATATTGGATTCGATAAAACCGACAGACAGCAGTTCGGTTTCCACCAACGTGGCCAGGGCGTCCACGATCCGGTCGCGGTTGGCTGAAATAATCGAAGTGTGCGGAAGCCAAGTAATCCCCAGTGGGTGCCGGAACAAGGCGGTGACAGCATACCAGTCCGCCACCCCGCCAGCCAGTCCCGCCAGGGACATCGATTCCAGATAGGGCGCCCAGAATTGCCGGTGGAATACCAGCGCGACCAAAAACAAAAACAGCGCAATCCCTAAAGTGATGTTGGCCCAACGTCGTTGCACGGTATTCCCTCCAAATTTCATCTTACCGGACTCGGCCTGGCAACGCAAAGGTCGCGCGCCGATCAATACTGCCATCATACGCCATGATAAGCCGCCCTGCATTGATTTTTGCGCCCGCATCTCGCACAATGAAACAAGCGCAGGCGTGCGCCGCACGCTGCCGCATGACGCGCCGCCAACGGCGCGGTGATGATGGAGGAGGAATGCTTCAGTGGTCATTGATGTCGTTGTAGAAATTCCACGGGGAAGCCAAAATAAATATGAGGCCGATCACGAAACAGGACGCATCCGCTTGGACCGGGTGCTCTATTCACCATTTCACTATCCCACCGAGTACGGATTTGTCGAGAAAACGTTAGGCGAGGACGGTGACCCCATCGATGTCATGGTGTTAATGTCGCAACCCACGTTTCCTGGCTGCATTGTCCGTGGCCGCATTGTCGGTCTGCTGGAAATGACCGACGAAAATGGTGTGGACAACAAAATCTTGACGGTGGCTGCAGATGATCCCCGCATGAACGGAATCGAGACCATCAAGGATGTCCCTCAACATACTCTTAAAGAGGTCGCGCACTTTTTTGCGACATATAAAGAGCTTGAAGGCAAGGAATCGCATGTCGGCGGCTGGCAAGATCATGAAGTCGGCGAACGCGTGCTGAAAGAAAGCCAAGAGCGCTTTGTGAAAGGCCAGCACTAACCGGGGCCCAAATCGCGGGCAGCGGGGATGACCAGCGGAATCAGAAGGCGGGACGACACGAGCAAGTCTTGAGTCATTTTTTCGACATCTGCCAGTACAGCCGCCAGGTCGATCCAGTCCACCGCCGACCCTTCAACGTTTTCAGCCAACAGGCGTCGCATTTGCGATGCCTGTTTCAACTGTCTTTCCAATTGCCAGGCCGCATGGGGATCCCGGTCAATAATGATGCGGGAATAGGTCCCAAGAGCTTGTGCCATGATCGCCAGCAATTCGGCCATGCCTGTCGCCATGGCCTGCGGCAGCGACACATATGGGTCGCTTACATTGCGCTCGGCGGTAACGAACAGACTGCGCGCAATACCCCGGACTTGGGACAGCGCATGCTCCAGCACTGTTGCCGCCTGTCTCAGGGTCTTCAGCCGCAGGCGTCTTTTGGATGCCATGACATTCCATTTCAAACTCTTTTCGGCTTGGCGGATAGCCCGTTTGACCTCTTCCAGAGAGCGGTCGACCCCGCGCGCCCGTCTCAAATGGCGGCTGGCGTGGTCCGGACTGAGTCCCGCAATGAGATCGGCACGAATTCCCCCCAGAACATCACAAACTTCCTGGTCTAAAACGCTAATCGCATTCTCGGCTGACGGGGTCGCATCAGGAGGCCATACCAGTGCATTGACGGCTATGGCCACGACAACCCCCACAGCCGTGTCAAGGGCCCGGATCCATGCGTATTGGGGCGCCATGCGCCCCACAGTCATCACCAACAGCGCAGTCACGGCCACCTGCGGGATTCCCTGAGTACCCATGCGCAGGCGGGTCGCCAGAAATACCGCGAGATACACCACAATTCCCACGGACCATGCCGACAAGCGAAAAAAATATCCGGCAGCGACCGCCAAAACAATTCCGCCCGCCACCCCGGCCACCCTCTGCACCCCGCGCGACACAGACTCAGCGACAGTCACCTGCAAAGACAAGATGGCCGCCAGCGGCGCGAAATATGGGCGGCTGGTCCCAAAAAGCCGCTGGGCCGCGAACCATGAAGCGCCAGCAGCCAGACCCGTCTTGAAAACCTGGGAATTCGTGCCCTGTTCAATCAGGCTGCGCACCTTCTGCCACGATATCCGCATCATGGTGCTAGGATGGTGCGCCAGGCTTGTCTCTATGCCTGCACCAAATCCTGCCAAATCTTCGCAATCCGGAGAATTTTTTCCTCCTGCCAGTAATCCCCCACAATCTGCGCATTCGCAGAAAATCCTTCGGCATTCACCGCCACAGGAATTGTCGCGGCGGGCAGGCCCAGCAGATTAAACAAAGATGTAAACCACACCAGAATATTGCGGATGTCAGCCGCCTCCCCGCCGTATCCCGTCAGGGTCTGCGTGTCCAAATCAGGCGGGTAGACCGGTACCGACGGCATGATGATGCCGTCACAAGCCTGGGCGCTGAACCAATGCCGGTAGGTCTGCACCAGTTCGGTCCGGGCCCTGAGCGCCTCGATATACTGCACGGCCAAGTACGACGAGCGGGAGACCAGCCTCTTCCGCACATCAGGCTGATAGTCCCAGGGACGTTCCTGGAGCCAGCGCCAGTGATAATTGGCCGCCTCCGCTCCAATTATCACCATTTGTGCCGCCCGCACGCGCTCGGTGTCTGGAAGGTCGCCACGGACAATCTCAACCCTTCCCCTACGGACCAACTTCTCCACGGCCCCCTCAAAGCGCTCATTGAGGTCAGCATCCAGCGCCTGCCACTGTGGCCCTTGCGGCCAGAAAAGCCGCAGGGGAGCGCTGGGGTCAAGAGGTGTGGACCGCATCCATTCCCAGGACACCCCCGGCTGCTCCGCAATCACATTCAGCACGAGCGCCAAGTCTTCCACGGTGCGCGCCAGCGGTCCCACGTGGTCAAGCGTCCATGACAGGGGAATCACCCCCTCCCGGCTGACCCTGCCGTATGTGGGTTTGAGACCCGCTATGCCGCACAGGGCAGCCGGAATGCGCACGGAGCCCCCCGTATCCGTCCCCAATGCGGCCAAGAACAGTCCGGACGCCACCACAGCCGCCGATCCGCCGCTGGATCCTCCCGACATTTTGCGGGAGTCGACGGGATTTTTCACTGGCCCGAAATAAGAGCTGGTGCTGGTGGGCCCAAACGCAAACTCGTGGAGATTCAGTTTGCCGATATCGACATTCGCCCCTGCCGCCCGCAACCGCGCAACAACCACGCCGTCGGACACGGGACAATAATCCTTGAGGATCTTTGAGCCCGCAGTGGTCGGCACCCCGGCGGTTTCGAACAGGTCTTTGAGGCCGACCGGAATCCCGTCGAGAATTCCGCGCGCCTGGCCCTTCCGGAATCGGTCCCAGGACGATTCGGCCGTCTTCCGGGCGCGCTCAAAATCCACCGACACAAAGGCATTGGTCTGCGACTGCACAGCCGGCTGGCTGGCATGGATCCGTTCAAGCAGGGCGACGGGGTCATCGCTTCCATTCAGAAAACTCTGGTGCAGCCGCTCAATCTGGGAGGACATGGGGCGCCCTCCCTGCTGACTGGGGGACCGGCGGTGTGAAAGGCTCTGCCCGGTTGAGGGCCTTGGGCGCCAAGGCGCGGATGACCATGCCCATTCCCGCTTGATCCCAAATATCTTCACCCAATGCATCCATACCCAGCACCTCATTCAAAATCTGGCCCAATGGGTCACTGCGCTCCATAGGGATTCTCCTCCTGGTGGGTTGTCGTGATTATGGATGTATTATACAATGCCCATGCCCGCTGTGCCTCCCCGACAAGGATGCGCAACCCGACTCCACGAAAATGAGGGATAATAATGCAATGGACTGATGAACTCATTGGCAGACACTCAGCACCGCGGGTGCACCATATTGACCGGTGCGCTCTGCAGCAATTTTCCTGCGCAATCGGTCTCACTTATCCTCCCTACTGCGATACTGAATCTGCCCTACAAGCCGGTTATCCTGACGTGATAGCCCCGCCCACCTTCCCATTCACGCTAGCCGCAAACACGATTCCCGGTATTGACATGCCGGCCGCCGGCATCATTCACGGAGAGCAGGACTTCGAATATGGGGCGCCGATTGCCGCAGGCGACCATATCAGCGTGGTCAGTTCGATTCACGCGCTAAAGCGCCGAGCTAACATGGTCTTCCTGACTATCCGGACAGTGGGCACCAATCAGAGGGATGAAGAGGCTTTTGTGTCCCAGAGTCTGCTGCTGATCAATACCAGCACACAGGAGGTGGGGTAATGTTTGTGCCTAAATCGCTGGGACCCGTGGAAGTTTCTGTGACGCGGGAACAACTAGTGCGCTACGCCGCTGCTTCAGGAGATTTCAACCCCATTCACTACGACACCGTCACCGCCCAGTCGTTTGGGCTGCCAGGGGTCATCATCCACGGCATGCTCAGCATGGGTCTGTGGGACCTTCTCTTTGTCCCCTTCTACCAAGAAGGCTACCGGATTACACACTTTCATGCCCGTTTCCGCCAAATCGTGCAGCCGTCTCAGCTGATACTGAGCGGCACCGTGAACTCGCCAGGACCTAGGGAGCTGCGGGTGACCCTCGCGGCCCACGTCAAGGGCGAAAGCAAGGCCGCCGTGACCGGAGAGGCGGCACTCGTGCTTACCCCGCGCGCCAGTCACGGTACAGCGACCGGCCAAGTCCGGCCATAATCATGGTCAGCGCCGCCAGAATCCAGAAATAACGCACCCAGAGGCTTCCTGACGGTCCAAAAGTCAACACCATGGCCATCGTGTCCATAAGGATGTGCGCGACAAGAGGCACTACGATGTCTCCTGTCGCCATCATGTAGAGCACCCACGGCAGGACACTCATCCCAATGGTCCACATGGTCCATGGCCCCCAAAACGGCACATGCCACAGTCCAAACAGCGCGGCGGCCAACAGAGCCACACCAAAGCGCTGCCACGCCGAAGATGGCCGCAAAAACTGCCAGAGAAAGACCATCGCCCCAATCAGCAGCAGATTTTCCACAGGCAGCACCAGAGGGAACTGCCACAGCATCCGCGCGGCCCCATGCCACGTCATCCGGTCCAAGCCGGATTGCTGTGGGTTGAACCCCAAAAGCCGCTGGGCAACATCACCCAAAGCCGTGCTGGCAATCAGCACCAGAACACTCTGGCCTAAAGTCGCTTCTGTCCACCGGGCCGTGGCCAGAATTTTGGGGACGAAAGGCCAGCTCAGAGCCGTGAACAGCAGAGCTCCATACGCGTACCCAGCCATGCTGCTCTTGGTCAGGGGAGATAGAACCAACACCGCGCAGGACCCTACAACGGTGGCCACGAAAAGCCGCAGCATCGAGACGGGCTGTATCAGGGACAGAAATTGTGGCGGGGGCGGGCTCAGGACCCCGGGCCAATATTGCGCGAAGCGCCGATGTTTTTTCATGATTTCACCCTGTACATGCATAAGCGGAGCGGGCTCGTCTTATGACAAAAAAAGAGCCGCCGCGGCGGCTCTTCCGGACGCCTTTACTGCAAAATATCCTCAATCCGCCTGAGGACATCCGCAGACAGCTGCACGTCGACCGCCTTGACATTTTCCGTAATCTGCTCAGGCCGCGACGCGCCGATCAAGGCACTCGCAATCCCCGGCTGCCGGAGGATCCAGGCCAGGGCCAGCTGGCTCAGCGACAGTCCCAGATCTTGCGCCACCAGCATAAGGGCTTCAACCTTGTCTAAGTTTTCCTCCGTTAGGTACCGCGTAATGAAATTGCTGACCTCTTTAGTCGTCGCTCGAGACCCTTCCGGCAAGGCCTGTCCTTTGCGGTACTTCCCAGTCAAGAGGCCCTGCGCCACAGGCGAGAACACCACCACGCCGATTCCGCTCTGTTCACACAGCGGAAGCACAGCCTGCTCGATATAGCGGGAAAACATATTGTAAACCGGTTGGCTTGCACGCAGGGGGTGCAGCGCCAAAGCGGTCTGCACCGTCACCGCTTCGGCAATTTTCTCGGCAGGCCACTCGCTGACACCACCGTACCGGATCTTGCCGGCCCGGACCTGGTCATCGATAGTTCCCAAAATTTCTTCCATTTCCGTATCCGGATCGTAACGGTGGCAGTAAAAAATATCGACGTAGTCGGTTCCCAGCGCCTTCAGGCTCTGGTCGAGCTGGGCGATTAAGTGCTTGCGGCTCAGACCGCGGTCATTGACACCGGGTCCCACAGGCCAGAATGCCTTGGTTGTCAGAACGTAAGAGTCCCGAGCAAAAGGGGCTAGAGCCTGGTTCAGAAAACGTTCTGCGGCGTGGGGCGTGCTGCCATAGACGTTGGCGCAGTCAAAATGGTTGATGCCCAACTCATAAGCATGGTGCACACAAGACTCTGCCGTATTCTGCTCCGTCACCGTGCCGTACGTGAGCCAACTGCCTAGCGCAATTTCGGAAACTTTGATTCCTGACTTTCCCAAACGGCGATATTTCATCCAATGGCCTCCTGTTATGGTGAATAAATGTTGGCATCTTCCGTGCTTCGGTTTCTAAGACAGCGGCGTCTGGACCGATTCCGGAATGAGAAGAGACGATTCGTATAGACGCATGGCCGGATCCTTGTCCTGCAGTCTGGCCAGTGTGTACTGGTCCTCCACCAGCAGAACCGGCCGGTCTCCGGAATCGAGCACCACCGCAGCGCGGTCAAACCGTCCCAGTTCAGGCCGCGGGCCATCAATCCAGCGGGCCATCACATAGTGCATAGGGCGTATTGTCACATCCACCCCGTATTCGTTTTTCATGCGAAACTCCAAGACCTCAAACTGCAGCGGGCCGACTACTCCCAAATACACTTGGGGTCCTCCATCCGTCGGGTGAAAGACCTGAATCAGTCCTTCTTCCGTCAATTCCTTCAAGCCACGCTGGTACTGCTTATGTTTGAGCGCGTATTTCAGCTCGACTTCCCCGAAATGCTCCGGGCTGAATCGCGGAAACCCGGTAAATTCAAAAGCCGAACCCTCCGTCAGCGTGTCGCCGATATGAAAGAGCCCCGCGTCATGCAGCCCAATCACATCTCCCGCAAAAGCTTCCTCCACAATGGAGCGGTCCTGTGCCAGGAACTGCTGGGGCTGATTCAAGCGAATCACCCGCTGGGTGCGGACATGCGTCACGGCCATTCCCCGTTCAAAGCGGCCCGAGGCAATGCGCACAAAGGCAATGCGGTCACGGTGCTGGGGATTCATGTTGGCCTGGATCTTGAAGACAAATCCGCTGAAGGTTTCCGCGTCGGGCGAGATCGGCCCAATAGAACTAATCCGGGGAGTCGGGGACGGCGCCAACGCCAAAAACGTGTCCAGAAAGCTCTGCACCCCAAAGTTCGCAATAGCGCTACCAAAAAACACGGGGCTCAGTTCCCCCGCATTGACCCTGTCCTCCGCAA
>JAKAAS010000490.1 GCA_021802225.1 Bacillota bacterium | reverse complement strand
ATCCTCGTGCACTTCCAGTCCCACACCATGTCCGGTGCCATGTCCAAAAAGATCCCCAAAACCTTCACGGGCAATGACTTCTCGAGCCGCTGCGTCAACTGCGGATGCCTTCACCCCGGGTTTGACCATGTCCAACCCTGCTTTTTGCGCCTGCCTTACAATATCATATATATGGCGCTGCTGCCTATTTGCGTGCGCTGCTGATACGGGGACCGTCACGGTTTCATCAGAATGGTAACCCCGGAAGACCGCTCCAAAATCTATGGTCACCAGGTCTCCGCCTTCCATAATGCGCGGGGATGGCTGCGCGTGAGGAAGAGATCCGCGGGGGCCGGAGGCCACGATCGTGCGAAAGGACAGCGCCTCAGCCCCGCCCTCGCGCATGGCGTGCTCGAGGGCAACCCCCAAGGCTTTTTCGCTAATACCGGGGCGAATCATCTCCATGACCTGCTGTAGGGCTCTGTCAGCTATCTTTGCAGCACCCCGGATGCAGGCTACCTCATCCTCATCTTTCACCCGGCGCAGCGTTTCGACCCGCCCCGCCTGCGGCACCCACTGGATCAATGGCCCCGCCTGGCGCAGTTGCTCCAAGCCCTGCACACTCACATGAGGGGAGTCAATCGCCACACGCTTCCAGCCCTGCTCCGCGATTATTTTCACCACCCCGCCTGGGAGGCTTGGCGATACCACAACGTCATAATCCGAGGCCTCGGTTCCTGCCTGCTCGGCGTAACGGGAATCCGTCAGCAAAAACCGCTCGCCGCCTCCGACCAGGAGCCACCCCGCAGACCCGCTGAACCCGCTCAGGTAAAACCGGTTTTCCGAAGACACAATGAGGTGCGCATCGACTCCCTGTTCAGGCAGTGCCAGCAAGTTGCGGACGCGCTGCCGGTAACGGTCTCCCACTAACTCTCCTCCTCTGACAGGACAGAAGCCGCCCCACTGAGCGGCCTCTCCCCTAGGATCCGCAAATAAAGGACACGGCCAGACGGTACCCATCCACTCCCAATCCAGAAATCTGGCCAGTGGCCGCCGGCGCTGTGAGCGAATGCGCCCGAAAGTCCTCACGGGCATAAATATTGCTGATATGCACCTCAACCACTGGCATCAAAAGGGCAGCCATGGCATCTCTCAAAGCGTAGCTCTGGTGAGTCCACGCGCCCGGATTGATTACCAACCCGCGCGTCCCGTCCTCAGCCAGCGCCTCAATGAAATCAATCACCGCACCCTCGTGGTTGGACTGAAAGTCCGTCAGCTCGCACCCGGGAAACTGTTGCTGCAGATCGGCAAAAACATCTGCCCATGTGCGATTTCCATAAATCTGGGGTTGGCGCCTGCCAAGAATTCCAAGATTGGGGCCATTGACGATGGCAATCTTCATCCAGTTGCGCGGAAAGCCCCGGTTTTCAGTCCGGGGCAGATAGCACCTCTCCCGCTCCTCCTTTCTTTCCTGCGGCGGTTGTTCACGGATATCATTCGTGGCCACCCATACGGATTTTACTGCCAAATGCCTGGTCATGCCGACTCAGGACTTCAGGCCCCGCTCATTGACGGCCCGCCAAGACCCGGCAGCGGGAAGTCGTAAGCCATCTGTTCGACGCGCCGCCTCAAAGGCGTGAAGTCAAAGTCATGAGGCGCCGTCACTACGGCAGCAATCACCGCCGCCAGCTCATCAATTTGTTCAGGTCCAAATCCCCGTGTCGTGACTTGGGGAGTGCCAATGCGAATTCCCGATGTCACTGTAGGTTTCTCGGTTTCAAAGGGAATGGTATTCTTGTTGACCGTGATGCCGGCCTGCGCCAGGCGGTTTTGCGCCTCCATCCCCGTAATGCCGCTGTGTTTAGTGTCCACCAGCATCAGATGATTATCGGTGCCTCCGGACACCAGACGCAGCCCATGAGCCGTCAGCTGTTCGGCCAGGCGGCGGGCGTTGTCCACCACGCGCGTCTGATACTGCCGAAATGAGGGAGTGAGCGCTTCACCGAATGCCACGGCCTTGCCAGCAATCAGATTCATCAGCGGCCCCCCCTGAATCCCGGGGAATATGGTTTTATCAATTTTCTTGCCCCACGTCGGGGTGGTGAGGATAAAGCCCCCGCGCGGTCCCCGCAGGGTCTTGTGCGTGGTGGACGTCACAAAATCAGCAAAGCCTACGGGGTTGGGATGCAGCCCTGCCGCCACCAGCCCGGCAATATGGGCCATATCCACCATTAACAAGGCGCCGACTTCCTGGGCAATGTCATGGAAAGCCGCAAAGTCGAGAATGCGCGGGTAAGCGGAAGCGCCCGCCACAATGATGTGCGGCTGAAACTCTTTGGCGATCTGCCGGACCTGGTCCATATTCAAGCGTTCCGTGTCCGGGTCTACCCCGTAACTTTTCACCTGATAAAGCTGTCCGGAGAAATTGACCGGACTGCCATGGGTTAAATGGCCGCCATGGGTCAGATTCATTCCCAGCAGCCGGTCTCCCGGCTTGATGGCCGTCAGGTAGACAGCCAAATTGGCAGGCGCGCCAGCGTGTGGCTGCACATTGGCATATTCAGCGGAAAAGAGCTGCTTCACGCGTTCTTGAGCCAGGCGCTCCACCACGTCAACATATTCGCATCCGCCGTAGTAGCGGTGGCCTGGATATCCTTCAGCGTATTTGTCTGTCATGACCGAGCCGACTGCTTCACGCACGGCCTTTGAGGTCCAGTTTTCCGACGCAATCAATTCCAAGTGGCTGGACTGGCGCTGCTCTTCGTCGATGATGGCTTGGTATACAGCCGGATCGGTCTGTGCCAGAGCCTGCAAATCTTGTCTCATATATGCCCCTCCTGCCCGGTTTGTGCATGGGCC
>JAKAAS010000489.1 GCA_021802225.1 Bacillota bacterium | reverse complement strand
TCCAGGGTTCAACGCTCTCATGTGAGAGCGCACGAGGAGGGAGGAGGGGGTCTCGGCCATGTTATCCAGTGAAAGGGAACTAAAAGAATGCTGGCAGCAACTCATAACCCAGGTGTCTAACTGATCCAAGAAGGAGGAAGCCGTGGTCAACGGCTTCCATTCCCGCATCGCTGTTGTTGCGGACTCTGTTACCAGTGGCGGCTTTTGATCGGGGGAGATCCGTCTATGCACACGTTGCCAGCTTTCTTGAATGAGGGGACGGATCGTTTCGGGGACCACTCCCTGGGTTATGAGTTGCTTCCAGCATTCTTTTAGGTCCCTTTCACTGGATAACATGGCCGAGACCCCCTCCTTCCTCCTCGTGCGCTCTCACATGAGAGCGTTGAACCCTGGACGTTATTGTTATTTATTATAGCAAATTGTGGTTGAGTTGGTTGATATTACCGGTTAATCGGAGCTATCCGCCGGCATGGTGGGTAAGGGCCGTCCCAACCATTCCTGGTAAAAGGTCTCAAGGTCAGGAATGAAGGAATGCACCGGCGGATACCACGGCGGCACAGTTTCGACTTCCAATTGCGTACCACAGCTTGGACAATAATATTCGCGGTACTCTTGCCATGCAGGGTCAGCCCCCATGAAATTGGGGTAAATTTCCTGAATCGTCTCTGCCGTATTACGCACATAAACCAATGCCTGTTCTTTCCAATTTTCTCGGTAATCGCCAAATTCAAATCCGCAATCACTCTTGATGATTCGTCGCCCATCCGCGGTCTGCACAACATTCAAATGAAAAGCAAACGGAAGGAGAATCTGGTCGGGATAGGGCATGCGAGATTGTAAAATTTCGATGACCTGGTCAAACCGATCCGGGTCCTTAAAGGTTGATAACATTTCATGCAGTGTAGGCCAGGTAACCTTGCCGTCAATCAGTTCCTCGATAGTCTGGCGATCGAATCGACGCCGTCGCCCTGCGGTACGTAAGGACCCGGAATGTTCTGCACTTGGCATAATGACACCTCCTAGAATATTCCTTCCGGGGGAAGCGTCCCCGACTATTCAGACGGCCACTTCCTCCGGACAAGTGGGATTTAAGGCTGAAAATGGGGATCCAGATCCCAAAAACTGACAAAGCGATCGCGAAATTCCTGGCTCAATTCCATACTCGATCGATACATGTCACGAACTTGATCGGAGGCTTGATGCTTCACGATCCGCTCCCGCTCTGTTTGGCACCATGCTTCAAAGGGTTGACCTCGTGTCAACCGTTGTTGCCGGATTTCTCGCCGTAATGCGTCCGTCGCTTCAGGATCCCATTCGACTCGCCCATTTCTAACCGTGGCCACTACTCCATAAAGGCTGCGGGCGTAGTCCTCCGTAATCGATTGGTCTTCGATGTCTTGACACACAGCGGCTGGATCGCGACCAAGCGGGTCCCCGACTCCTGGGCCTCCACGAAGGTAGTTAAGATAGAGATCATAGTTTTCAAAACTTTCTTGGGTCGTTGTTCCTGTCGGGCTGCGAAAAACTTCCCGCGCATCGACCTGTGCCTCAAACTCCCGCGCATCCGGATCCGCATCTCCGGTCGGATACGGCCTCTTTTGGTCAAAACGTGTCGCCAAATCGGTACCATGGGCGGCCAAAGAGTAACCCGTCGCTCCCGGATAACCCCCAAACAACCCGCTGTCACTGTGCATAAAGCCATTACCCATAAAATACATGACCCAATTGCGGGTGCCCCACACCAATCGGAGACTTTCGTAGCCTAAACCCCCTCGAAACTTCCCAGCGCCTCCCGTATTGGGCTTGGCTCGCCGGCCGAGAAAGGGTAAAGGCTCGGTCACTTCCCAAATTTCCATATCACCCTGGTCCGCCTCCGGATTCCACACGGCTGCCCCATGATCGGTACCATCTCGCACAGCACTGGCCCCGGTTCCTTCCGCCGCTGATTCAAAGCTGTTCACCGCATGCAATCGTCCATACTGATCAATGCCGCCGCCTTGAAGCCAGTTACTGGTATTGGCATTGCCCGCGTTCACCTCTTCCCAGTATCCCCGCGCGTAATATCCACGGGACAAGGCCTGCCATAACGGTGCCCATGCCGAGACCAGAAAATGCCACGAGTACGCATGGGCCGAGCGCACCGTGCCGGTATTGGCCCAGGTTCCTTCAGGAAAGTCAAATTGGCAGGCATAATAGGCTCCGTCATTCACTTTCTCGTTAGCCATGATGGTTTGGGTCAGCAGCACCCAAATACCCCCTTGCATCCCCGCTGGCGTGCAATTAAAGGAATGCCACCCCCATTCGTTGGCCCCATCGAACGACACGGAAAAATGGCCATAACCGCCGATAGTGACTTTGCTCGGTGCGTGCATCATAGAATTCTTACGCGCAAAGTCTGGGACCTCCACGTGTTCTTCGCCATAAGGAACGTCGACAAAAGAAACGCCCTGGTATGTGCCCGGAACCAACATCGTCCGAATGGCATTGACAAATCCCTGCCGGCCATCTTCGACAGCCTCTCGCATAAACTGTTTGAACGTGTCAATGCCTTCTTCTTCAACCAGTTTTAAGACCGTATTCCGAATCATCATGTCAGCCGTAATGCGTGTTTTTTCATCCAGACTCCAAAAACTGGGGGTGCGAACCGAGCGCTGAGATTCAATCAACCAATCTTTGTTAGGCCGGAAGTTTTGGCCCGTCTTACGGGCTGTAATGTAATAGCCATCGCCATAGCGCTCGACGATCCCCGTTGGCATGCTGCCTGGTGCCACGGCCCCCATATCAATGACATGGGTCACAGTTCCCGCCCAACCCAGTAATTCGCCTTCATAAAATACAGGCAG
>JAKAAS010000009.1 GCA_021802225.1 Bacillota bacterium | reverse complement strand
CTATTAGTACAGACCAGTTAAAGGTGCTGTTTTCATCGTTTCGCTTTAAGCTTGATGCCGCTCGGGAGGAGGACGGATCCTATAGTGGAACTGTAGATGGTTTGAACAATGGCACGACTCTTACACCATTCGATGTGGTTGCCCATGCTCCTACGATAGAAGAGTTAAAATTGGCTCTGACTGATGAATTAGTAGACTATGCTCGAGAATACTCAGACGAGTTTGCATTGTACTTTAATGCTCCGAATCGAAAGTCTCACGCCCCATACGTGATGAACATTCTGCTTCAAGATAGTCAGCACGCCGTGGCCGACTTGATCGATGCCTAAATGGAAGGATTTGAAGCGGTTTTGTGAAAAAGACGGATGGGAACTCTATAAACAAACCGACCACTATTTTTATCGCAAGTTTCTTGACAACGGCGATATTCTAAGAACAAAGGTGTCAATGGGAACGGGGGAAATACCACCGGGAACATGGCAACAAATTTTAAAGAAGCAACTTCGCTCCACTCAAGCCATTTTTATCGACAAAATTTAGACATTGCCAGCCTTATTTAACTCAGCTTCCGCAGAGGGAGACTAGCCAAGAACGTTGTCAGGAACACGCGTTTCCGGCAACTTGCGCACCGATATCCGTCTGCCTGGCGACTGTGTGGAAAACGGTGGGAGAAACGTCCATTGAGACTAGCCCCGGGCTCCACAATCGCTCCTATGGTGTCTTGACCGCACACACGCCCTGAGTCTGTTGGGGCTATCTCTTTGTTCACTGAGAAAACGCACGCGGAACAGGATCTGCACACCGCCTGGTCCTTGTTTTTGGTATGGTGGATGATGAACCGCTCGATTTACCTTGGGCCACCGTCTCTCGGAGCAGATCATGGCCGCGTTGCACAGTGCTGCCGATTTGACGCCAGATCAACTGGCACCTCTCTACCAATGGCTTGTGCAGAAAAAATCGGCGCCACTCCGCAACCGGACCGATGGTCTCCAGAAGTCGAGTTCCGGGCAACAGTGGCCTTTCGGGCAAAAGGTCAGGGAGCCGCGCACTGTCTATCGGAACATGCCTTGTGCCCAGCCATAACCGCCATCCGGCTTGTACCGACGTTTCCCTCACTTATCTGCTGGCCGGTCATTTCTCGGTGGGAAGTTCCCCGCAGAATTTCGTATAATGGAGACCGTGAGCATGTCGAAGGTTTGGAAACAAAGGAGAGGGTCCATAATGAAACCCGCCGACCGGATTACCCGCCTGCCCCAGCAATTTTTTGCCGGCCTGGTGAATTTGGCTGTCGATCTGAAGGAGCAGGGGCGTCTGGTCATCAATCTGGGACAAGGCAATCCGGACCAGCCCACGCCCCAGAATATTGTCGAAGCGCTCAAGCGGGCCGCGGACAACCCCCGCTACCAGCGCTATATCCCCTTTGCCGGACTGCCGGAACTTAAGCAGGCTGTGGCCCGCTGGTATCAAAGACAGCACGGGGTAACCCTGGACTGGTCCACGGAAGTCGCCATTTTGATTGGGAGCAAGATCGGGCTGCAAGAAATCTCCCTGGCCGTGCTGAATCCGGGAGATAGGGCTCTGGTGCCGGACCCGGGATATCCTGACTACTGGTCCGGAATTCGCTTGGCAGGCGCACAGATGATTCCCTGGCGGCTCTCTCCCGGCACTGCCCTGCCCGACGTCAGCCGGCTGGACAGAACGGTAGGGCTGGCATTTTTGAACTACCCCAACAACCCGACCGGCCGCATCGCCCCCGCGGCTTTTTTTGATGCCGTTATTGCCCAAGCCCTGGAGACAGGCACTGTGCTCGCCCATGACCTGGCTTACGGGGACATCGTCTATGATGGGATGCGGGCGGTGAGCCTTCTGGCCAGGCCGGGCGGAAAAACCGCCGGGATAGAATTCACGACGGTTTCCAAGTCCTACAACATGGCAGGATTCCGGCTGGGCTTCGCAGCTGGCAACCCTGAACTCATCCGTTACCTGGAAACTTTGCAGGATCATCTCAGCTGCAGCCAGTATGGAGCCATACAGGAAGCTGCCATCACAGCGCTTGACAGCCCCGCTGCCGCGGTAGAGGCTGTGCGCGCTCTCTACCAGAAGCGCCGCGACCATTTTCTCTCGGCCTTGGCTGAAGAAGGCTGGAGTGTTCCAGCGGCTCAGGGATCGATATTCCAGTGGATTCCCCTGCCCCCAGGCGCCCCGCCCTCAGTCCCCTTTGCCGAAGAACTGGCGCGCCAGACGGCTCTGATTGTCGCCCCTGGCCGCGGGTTTGGAGAAGGCGGGGAAGGCTTTATCCGCATCTCCCTGACAGAAAGCGAGGAGACGCTTAAGCGCGCGGCCAGGCTTTTGGGGCAGTACGCCCACACAGCGGCCCGCTCTTAATCAAAATGGTTATGCTATCATCAGCAATCTGCCTGTGCTGTACATAAAAGGAGGATATTCCGTGGTTCCCACATTTTCGTTTACCGTCAGTTTTCTCGAACCGGGACTGCATGTGTACCACCTCACCCTGGAAATCGAACAGCTTCCCAAAGGCCGCCATGTGCTGACCTTGCCGGTGTGGACCCCGGGGTCCTACGAAGTGGAGGATTATGCGCGCCACCTGTTCGGTCTCGAGGTCTCTTCTCAGGGCCGTGCCCTGAGTGTCCACCATGCTTCCAAGAACGCCTGGGAATTTGAGACGTTTGAAGACGGCCCAGTGCGGGTCCGCTATCAGGTTTAGGCATTTGAACTGGGTGTCGCCACCAGCCACCTCGACCAGTGCCACGCCTACTGGAACGGCGCCCAGCTCTTCTTGCTGGTGGATGACTACAAAGATGCCCCTTATTACATCAGGCTGGAGGCGCCTCCCGGCTGGCAGGCATCCACAGGATTGGACCAGGGGGAAGAAGAGCCGGGCCAGTACAAGGCCCCGGATTATGACGTGCTCATTGACAGCCCCTTTGAAGTCGGCACACAGACCCTCAGCACATTCGAGGTGGACGGCAAGCTCCACACTCTGGCTGTGTGGGGGCATGGCAATGAAGATCTGGCCCAGCTGACCGGAGACGTCAAAAAGATCGTCACTGCCCAGCGCGCCATTTTCGGGTCGCTGCCGTACGACCACTACACCTTTATTCTGCATCTGATGGACAAGTCCACAGGCGGTCTGGAACATCTGAACTCCACCACCTGCGGAGTCGAGCGCTTTGCATTCCGCCCTTGGAAAAACTACCGCAAGGTTTTGGGCCTCATCTCCCATGAGTTCTTCCACCTCTGGAATGTCAAGCGGATTCACCCGGACATGCTGGGACCGTTCGACTATAACAAGGAAGTGTACACCCACCTGCTCTGGGCCATGGAAGGATTTACCGACTATTATGCCTATGTCAGTCTGCGCCGCTCTGGGCTGTACTCCGTGAAAGACTACCTGTCGGGGCTGGGCAAAAAAATTGCGGCGTACGAAAAGCAGCCGGGACGGTTTGTGCAGTCACTGTCCGAATCCAGTTTCGACACCTGGATCAAACTCTACAAGCCTGATGAGGACTCCGTCAACCGCACCATCTCCTATTATCTCAATGGCGACTTGGCGGGGACCTGCCTGGATCTGGAAATCCGCAGGCGGACAGACAACCGCGCCTCGCTTGACGACGTTTTGCGCAAACTGTATGAGCGCTACGGCGCCCAGGGCACCGGCTTCCCCGAATCTGTCTATCAGGACACGGTGGAGGAGGTCACCCAAAGCTCCTTCGCAGACTTCTTTGCGCGCTATATCCACTCCACAGACCCCATGCCCCTGGACAGTGCGCTGGCGGCGGCTGGATTAACCGTGGAGCGCCTGTACGCCCCCCACGGGGAAGACGATGACGATGACGGGAGCGGCGCCCAAAAGCTGACCGCTGCAGACGAAAAGCCGCAGACCCCCTTGCCCTGGCTGGGCATTGAGACCAAGGTCGAAGGCGGCCACGCGCTCGTAGTCAAAAACTCCTACACTTCAGGGCCTGCGGCCGCTGTGCTCAATGCCGGGGACCAGATCCTAGGGCTCAACGGCTACCAGATCAAAACGGCCGACGATTTGAAGAATCGGATTCTTGACGATCACCAGATAGGCGATACCGTCACCATCAACTTCTTCCGCCGCGGACAGCTCCAGTCGACTTCCCTGGTGCTTGCAGCCCAGCCGTTTGACAAGGTCCTGATTACCCCGGTGAAAGATCCCACTCCAGCCCAAAAGGCCATTTTTGAAAGCTGGATGAAAGCCGCGTGGACTGAGAGCCAGGACACGAGCAGCAGTCCGTCATAACCCAGGAGGGCACCCCGTGCGCGTACTCATGATCTCCAAAGCCTGCGTCAGCGCAAGCTACCGGACTAAACTCGAATATCTCAACCAGCTCGACCCCCAGGTAGAGGTCGGGCTGGTCGTCCCCCCGGCCTGGGGCTCTCTGCCTTTCGAGCCCCGGCCGGCCGACCACACCTACCCGCTGTTTCTCTCGCCCATCCGTCTCAATGGGCGCAATCACTTTCACTACTATCCCGAGCTTCTCTCCATTGTCCGCCGCTACCAGCCGGATCTTCTCCATATCGACGAAGAGCCCTATAGCACCGTGACATACCAGGGCATGCGCATCGCCAAGCGTCTAGGCATCTCCGCGGTATTCTTTGCCTGGCAGAATATCTACAAGAACTATCCGTGGCCTTTCTCGCGCATGGAGCAGAGCGTCTTTCAGACCGCCCAGGGCGCACTCGTCGGCAATGCCGAAGCAAAGGGCGTGATCCGGCAAAAAGGATTCCGCAAACCCGTATGGGTCATTCCCCAGTTCGGGTGCGACGTGAATCTCTACCATCTTGCAGACCGGGATACGGCCAAGCGCGGCTGGAACCTCGAAGGCCAATTCGTCATAGCCTACATGGGCCGCCTGATTGAGGACAAGGGGCTGGATGACCTGTGGTCCGCGGCCCTCCCCCTATTGCAAGAGCACAAAGAGGCCACTTTGCTGCTGGTGGGATCGGGGCCGTGGCGGGCCACCGGTCAAAAACTGGCGGACGATGCCCACTTGGCTGAGCAAGTGCGGTTTATTCCCTGGGTGTCCACCGGGGACATGCCCCAAATGATGAACGCCGCTGATGTGCTGGTGCTGCCGTCCCGCACGACGGCGCGGTGGAAAGAACAGTTCGGGAGGGTGCTGACGGAAGCCATGGCAACGGAAGTGCCGGTCGTCGGCTCATCCAGCGGCGAAATACCGCAAGTTATCGGCAAGGCGGGGCTGGTGGTCCCCGAGAAGTCCCCCCATCTCCTGTCTTTGGCGCTGCAGCAATTGTACGGCGACCGGGACCTGCGCCGCGCCCTGGGCCAAAGCGGCCGGCAGCGGGTGCTGCGCTATTTTTCCCAGGAAGTGGTCGCCAGGGACACTCTGGCCGCCTATCATCAGTTGAAGGGGGAGCACCTATGAACGTCGCGGTCTTTGGTGCAGGATACGTTGGGCTGGTGACAGGCGCAGTGCTGGCCGAACTCGGCCACCGGGTGATGCTTGTCGACGTGAATACCGCGAAAGTCCAGCAAATTATGCGGGGCATCCTCCCCATTTTTGAGCAGGGCCTGCCGGAGCTGTTGGCGCGGACACGCGCTTCCGGCCGGCTGGAAGCCACAATCGACCCACAGGCGGCCGTTCCCGAGGCGGAAGTGATTTTCATTGCCGTTGGCACCCCGCCCTTGGCGGACGGGTCTCCCAACTTGGAATACGTGCACCAGGCCGCCCTCGCTATTGGCGCGGGAATGGAGCCAGACCGGTCTTATGTCATCGTGAATAAGGCGACGGTTCCCATCGGCTCAGCCAATCTGGTCAAACTGTGGATCGAGGACGGCTATGTGTCGCGCCACGGCGAGGTTGCGGCCCCGGCGCTGTTCACCGTGTCCTCCAACCCGGAATTTCTGCGCGAGGGCACCGCCATTCATGACACGCTGTATCCCGACCGCATTGTGCTCGGGGCGGATGAAGATTGGGCCATGGAACGTCTTCAGACCCTGTACCGCCCTATCGTGGCGCAGACGTTCGCGCCTCCTGGCGAAACCCCCCGGCCGCATGACCGGGGGCCGGTGCCCGTCATTGCAACCGACCGGCTCTCCGCAGAGATGATCAAATATGCCGCCAATGCCTTTTTGTCGACCAAAATCTCGTTCGCCAACGAAATGGCCAACATCTGTGAGAGGGTGGGCGCCGACATCTCCACGGTGACGTACGGGATTGGCCTGGACACACGCATCGGCCCCAAATTTCTGAACGCTGGGATCGGCTGGGGCGGGAGCTGCTTTGGCAAGGACCTGTCCGCTCTCATCTACACGGCCAAAGAGTACGGATACCAGCCACACCTGCTGGAATCCACCCAGGAAGTGAATAACGAGCAGCGCCTGATTGTCATCAAGCGCCTGCAAGACGAGCTGAAAACACTGAAAGGCCGGCGGATTGCCCTGTGGGGACTGTCGTTCAAGCCCGGAACCGACGACCTCCGCGATGCCCCGGCGCTGAGCGTGATTGCCGAGCTGCTGCGGCTCAATGCCCGCCTCACCGTCTATGACCCCGTAGCCATGGACAATATCCAAAGGCAGTATCCTGATCTGGACATCCGCTACGGCACCAGTCCTCTGGGAGCTCTGAAAGGGGCAGAAGCCCTGGTGATTCTGACTGAGTGGGATGAATTCCGGAGATTTTCTCTGGGAACTATTGCGGCCGAGCTCACCCTCCCGGTCATCATCGACGGCCGCAATTTGTACGACCCAGCCGAAGCGCAGCGTCTGGGAATCCGCTACCGGGGCATCGGCCGGTAAGCCACACACAAGGAGTTTATGATGAAAACTGCTATAGTCACCGGCGCTGCCGGATTTATGGGAAGCCACTTAGTGGATAAATTGGTGGAGGAGGGATACTTTGTCGCTGTAATCGACAACCTCGCCACGGGCACGTGGGACAATTTGAAGCAGCACGGACCGGACCAGGTCATGAAGCTCACTTGGGACATTACCGAATATCCCACAGAAGATGTGCTGCCTTTGTCAGCGGCTGACGTGGTCATCCACCTGGCCTCTGCCGCCTCGCCCATTCACTACCGGCGTCTGGCGCTGGAAACCTTGCGGGTCAATTCCATTGGCACCGAAAATGCCCTGAAGCTTGCCAAGAAGTACCAGGCCCGCTTTGTCTTAGGGTCAACGTCGGAAGTGTACGGAGACCCGCAGATCTCTCCCCAAGTGGAATCTTACTGGGGCCATGTCAACCCGAACGGGGTCCGCTCCTGTTACGACGAAGGCAAGCGCTACGGCGAAGCCATCGCCATGGAATACCACCGGCTGTACGGGCTGGATCTCAGGATCTTGCGGTTCTTCAACTGCTACGGACCGCGGATGCAGTCGGAAGACGGCCGGGTCGTCCCGAATTTCGTGCGCCAGGCCCTAGAGGGCAAAGCCTTGACGGTCTATGGCGACGGCATGCAGACCCGCAGCTTCTGCTATGTGTCTGACGAAGTCCGTGGCATTTATGAAGCCGCGACCCGCGAGGGACTGTCTGGAGAAGTCTTCAACATCGGCAACCCTGAAGAGCGCACCATTATGAATTTTGCCGAAGCCGTGGCCAAGGCGGGAGGCGTGGACCTTCACACCGAATTTCTCCCCCTGCCCGCGGACGACCCCACCAACCGCTGCCCTGACATCAGCAAGGCCCGGCGCATGCTCGGGTGGGCGCCCCAAGTCTCATTAGAAGAAGGCTTGGAGAAAACGTTCGCCTATTTTCGGGAGTAACACCTCTCCCCCTGCTGTATAAAAAGATCCGGAGAAAAATTAATTCTCCGGACGTTTTTTTATGCAATCCTAAGACGGGGCGGGAACCGTGCAGTTTGGAGACTCTGAGGCGGCCTGGGTGACGACCGGATCCGCCTCTCTAATCCGTGCCAGCGTCTCGCCCAGCCCTTGCCCGGGCCGGAACGGGTCACGGGTTAAGCTGTAAAAAATCCACTGCCCCTGCCTTTTTTCCTGAATCAGCCGGGCTTCTTTCAGGCGGGCCATGTGGCGGGAAATCGCTGGCTGGGAAATGCCAAAAATCGCCACCAGCTCGCAATTGCAGTATTCCCGCAAACTTAAGAGCGCCAAGATGCGGAGCCGGGTCACGTCCCCCAGCGCTTTAAACTGGGCCCCTATCTCTTCCGTCGTCATTCCCGCACCTTCCCTCTGCCCCTAATCAGCTCAAGATAATAATATGATTATAGGACATCCGGGCCGTTCCTGCTATTCTGGACGGGACAGCAGTCCGTCTTCCAGTCTTTTCCCGTAGGGGCTTCCCCATCCCGTCACGGCGTTCCAGCCCGGGGTGCATTCATAGCCCACCACGCCCCCGTAGGAATTGTTGCCGGAGGTAATCGGGCGAAAGGCCGGGGTAGGCCCTAAGTCATACAGTGCGGGATTAACATACCCCAGCACTTCCTGACTTAGACTCGCAGCCTTGCCGGCAATCCGGGCCAGCAGAGCCGCCCAGATCGGGGAGGAGCAAGACGTGCCGCCAACCACGGTCCATGAGCCCTGGAAGAAGACCGCATACCCCGTGTCCGGGTCCGCATTGAGCGCCACATCAGGCACTCCCCGGCCCGCGTGGTATCCGGCCTTGACGGGGAGTTCGATCCCCGCCTGATATGGGGGCACCGCAAATATCTGGCTGATACCGCCCCCGGATGCGCCGTTATTGTCCGTATCGGTCCATCCGGTCTCCAAAACGATCTGGTCCGCTGCATTCACAACCAGGTGGGTGCCTCCCACCGCAACCGCATGCGGGCAGTTCGCCGGCGCGTCCACATGGCAAATCAGGCGCCCGGGACCATGGAGGCCATAGGCCCCCTCATCACCGGAAGCCACAAAGACCGTCATGCCGATGGCTGCGATGTTGCGGATGACACTGTCCCAAGCCCGCATGGTGGCCACAGGGAAGCGGGTCTCCCCGTCGCCGTAGCTGATGGACAAAATATCTGGACAATTCGCGGCATCCTGGTACGCGTAGTCGAGAGCATTCAGCACAGACAGGGCAAAAGAGCTGTCCTGGCTCCCGGCACTGGCTTCATACACCACAAGGGAGGCCTCGGGTGCCATTGCCCCGCACCACTCCACGTCCAAAGTGGCTTCCAGATCCCAGGGATTCACCCCGCCGTCATTGGGTGTGCCGTCCACCGACACAAACGTCAGGCTGGGAGCGGGGATGGCAAATTGGTCCCAAAAGGTCTCCAGGTCTTTGGCATTATAGCCATTGGAAAACTCCAGCAACCCTATCGTCAGCCCCTGGCCCAGTCCCTTTGGAAATTCGTACGCCCTCACAATGTCCGCTGGGAAAAAACCCTGCCCATTGTTGGCCAACTGGTCCATCCGCTCCGGCGAACGGTAGTGGGGATACAGTCTTGAGACATTTTCCAGCCCGACAAATCCGACAATGGCGGGGTGCAGCCAATCCGGAACCCGGGGCTCCTGGGCCATCATGAAATGGCCCTCCTTTTCAACAAACCGCGTCCCCAAAGTCTGTTCAATTTGATCCATCCGGCCCGCGAGCCACAAGATGAAGGGGCCGGTTTTGACCACCTGCACACCGCCTCGCGTGAGCCACTGCCCCGCCCGGTCTTTGAGAGCCTGGTCCCAAGTGTACGCCTGCGCAAAAGCTTCCCGGCTCAGGGATGGCTTTCGGGCCAGCAGCCGTTCTTCAAGCGCATCGTCCTGCGGCGTTCTCCACACCAGGGCAAACTCTACCCGGCGGCTGGGATCTTGCCGCGCACGGTATTGCGCCAGATCTTCTTCGGGCAGCAGATGGCCCGGCAGTGCTTCCAGCTTTTCCGCCATTCCCATCATCCTCCTTTGGATCCATCTTATGACATTTTAGCGGGAAATGCCCCAAGGTGTCAGGTGGTGGACGGTGGAGAGCATGCAAGTGGGGCAGAGCACACTGACTTCGACCTCGCCCCGCGAATCCGGAGGCAGCGCATTGGCCAATCCTTCGAGCACCTCTCCTGCCGGCACCATCTGTCCACATGCACCGCACCGTCTGAGGGTCACGGGCCAAGGTTCGGCAGGATCCGGCCACACACGGGGGATATCACCGGCTTCCACCACTACGGTGCCTTGCAGGTCGCCCCGATCCCGGCGTTTGGCGATGGCGTCCCGCCCAATTTTCTCCATGAGGGTGATTTCAGCAGAAAACGGGTCCTGACGGGTGACCTGCACCCACAAGGACCGGGGAATCACCACGGACACCATAGCGGACGTGTCGCCAAGGCGCACAGAAAATATGCTCCAGGGCCCCTCTGGCGCGTCTCCAATTACATGCAGCAGTTCAATATCATCCATTTAAGCACTCCTTCCCGCGCAGTCCCAGCCTGCCCTTCACCAAATGCCCGCGAGAAGCCCCCGGCTTTAGCCGTAGAGTCTATGACTCTCCCATGAGACTGCGCCGACACTTTGTTGGATTATATCACTGGCCTGCAGGCCAAAAAGCGCATGCAGGCCAACAGCGGCAGTCCGCACCGGATATTTTTAGGGGCGTGTGCTCGTGAAGTCCCTTTAAAACGACACAGAGCGGCGGAGAATAGTAACACTGGCAGACGGGACTCATGGCGAGGTGTCATTGGCCCCTCGCCCGGTAGAAGCCCCCGGCTATGGAGGCGCACCGTGGGGAACCTTGGCTGGGATATCCGGTGCGCCCCGACACGAAATACCTGCGGGCACCGTTTCACATGGTGAGTACCGCCCGGAACCGCACACTCGATGACATCATGCGGTCAAAGGCTCCGGCGGCTTGATCCAGCGGGAACGTCTCGATTAAGGGATGGATATTGGCCAGCTGGCTGAAGTTGAGAGTTGCCGCAAGGTCTGCCGGGTCCGTGCCGGTAAATCCGCGGACAGCGCGGCGTCCGGCCAGAAATTGTCCCGGGGCAAACTCCAAGTTTCCCCCCATGCCGGCGACAATAATCATCTCGCCGCCTTCTCCCAGCCCGTCAAAAATTCTGGTAATGGACGCGCTGTCCGGCGCCGTGGCCAAAATCACACGCGCCCCGCCCATGCCTTTGAGTATCTGGACCGGATCTTCCGACTGGGCGTCAATATACACATGGGCACCCAATTCGAGAGCTAAACCCTTCTTATTCCCGCCGCGCGAGACGGCTACGGTCCGCAAGCCAGAATTTCTGCATACTGCAGCGCCATGTGGCCGAGTCCGCCAATCCCGAGAATGGCTACGGTGTCCCCCGGGCCCGCAACACTGTGCTTCAACGCTCCAAATGTCGTCACTCCGGCACACATCAAAGGTGAGGCTTCAGCCGAGGGCAGTCCCGCTGGAATTCTGGTCATACGGGCCGCGAATCCGATCATGTATTCCGCATATCCCCCATCATAGGTAAGGCCCGTCACTTCGTGACCGCGGCCGGACCAGCCCACCCCCACACGGTCACCCACGCTCCACTCCCCCGCCACGGGACCGAGCTTGTCAATCACCCCGATGACTTCATGCCCGGGGATTCTGGGGTACTGCATACGCGGGTGGTGGCCTTCAATCGCCACCAGATCGCCATGGCAGATTCCGCAGGACTGCACCTTGATGCGGACCTGGCCGGGACCGGGTTCAGGAACCAAACGTTCCACTAGTTCCAGCGGCCCGCCCCGCCGGGCAATCTGTACGGCCTTCATCGTTTTCATAAAAATCCTCCCTGCTGTGCCCATAAAAAAGTCAGGCCGCATAGGGCCTGACGGAACTTCTTAATTGATGAAACCTCATCAGTGCGCGCCCCTTTGCTGCAGCACCGCAGGAATCGTCTTGAACAGAATCTTGAAGTCCAGACCCAGCGACCAGGAATCAATATATTCCATGTCGAGCTGCATCCACTGTTCGAAATCAATATCATTGCGTCCTGAAATTTGCCACAAGCAGGTGATGCCGGGCCGGACTGACAGCCGCTTGCGGTACTCCTCGCCGTAGTGCTCCACCTCCGCTGGCAAGGCCGGGCGCGGGCCCACCATGCTCATGTGGCCTGCGAGCACGTTGAACAGCTGCGGCAGCTCGTCCAAGCTGGTCTTGCGCAAAAGCTTGCCCATCCGGGTTACGCGCGGATCATCCGGCACTTTGAACACGGGGCCGCTCATCACATTCAGGTGTTCAATCTGGGCCCGCAACTCTTCCGCATTGGGCACCATGGTGCGGAATTTATAGCAGGGAAATTCGCGGCCATTGAGCCCCACCCGGGGCTGCACAAAAAAGACGGGGCCGGCCGGGTCGTCCAGCTTAATCAGAAGAGCTAGCAGCGCCATCACGGGCACCGCCACAACGATGCTGCCGGCAGACAGGATCATGTCCACCAGCCGTTTCGCGGCCCGGCGCGCGGACTGCTGGGAGCGGCTGGCATTCACAACCAGCACCGAGTTCCCATAAAAGTCGTACAGCGTGGACTTGTAGGCGAACGCCCCCACCTCATCAAGAATCATGCGCACTTCCTTGCCTTGGTTGCGAGCCATCCCCACCGCTTCCATCATCACATCGTCCGCCACCGGCAAGGCCAGCACCACCGTATCCACCACCGTGGAGTGCAGGAGCTGGCGCAATGTCGCAAGGGCCTTATGGCCCTCGTCCGACGAACCTAGAGGAATTTCCAGACGGTCCACCACCACCATGCCCGCTTCTGGAACGGTATCCACGGTCTGGGAAAATATCCCGACCCGCTTGGGATAGCCGATGACGACCAGTCGGCGCAGATCTTTTCTACCCAGCCGCAGGCGGTTGGTGCCCACCTTGGTCACAATATGGATCCCGAGTTGAAGCGCCAGAGCCATCAATGGCATCAGCACAAAAATCAAGCGCGAAAACCAGGTGGCTTTCACAAAGAAAATAAGGAGAGCCATGGCCAGAGTGCTTTCCAGATTGGATACCACCAGCATTTTCATTTCGGATGGCAATTGATTCCACCGTCTGGAATATCCTTTGAAATTAAACTTCAATACCACCCAGTTCAGCGCCAGTAAAACGGGAGAAAACGAAAAATACAAGGTCACAAGCTGCACGGTCGTCACATAAGGGTTAATCCATGTCAGATACACGTGCACCGCCAGCAGGTACGCGAGATAAGCCGCTCCGGTATCCACCAGCACCGCCAGCTCATCCCATCTATTGGTCCAGTGTTTGAACACATTCACACCCCATTTTCAATACCTTCATTATATCAGGTACTGGCGCAATTGAAACCGGCGGATTATGGGACCACGGGCTACTGCATCTGCAGCTTGTGACCTTGTATTTT
>JAKAAS010000488.1 GCA_021802225.1 Bacillota bacterium | reverse complement strand
ATCTTTCCCCTTGGGGTCGTACGTGATTGAGCATGTGCTGTTTAAAATCTCGTACCCTGCCGAATTCCACGGGCAGACAGCCGTGGAAGCCGCTATCAAGCTGCACCCAAGCGTAGCGGGCCGTCTTGACCAAATTGAGCAGGTGGTGATTGAAACACAGGAATCGGCCATGCGCATCATTAACAAGACCGGACCACTGCTTAATGCCGCCGACCGGGACCACTGTTTGCAATATATGACCGCCATCGGCCTCATCCACGGGCACCTCACGGCGGATCACTATTTGGATGAAGCGGCCCATGATCCTCGCATCGACGCCCTGCGGGGAAAGATGGTTGTGCGGGAAAACCTGGATTTCTCGCGGGATTACCTCGATCCAGACAAACGCTCGATCGCAAACGCCGTGCAGATCCGTTTCCGGGACGGCTCCGTCTCTCCCAACGTGGTGGTGGAATACCCGCTAGGCCATCACCGGAGGCGCCGAGAAGCCGAAGGACCGCTATGGGCCAAGCTAGAGAGCAATCTCGCCTCGTGGTACGTGCCTGCCAAGGTCAGGCGGCTGATGGCTCTGGCGCAGGACGATGGGTTGGAAGCGTGGACTGTCACCGAGTTCATGAAGGCCTGGATGGTTTAGACCAATACAGAAATGAGGGAACCTCATGTCGTGGTTATTTCAAGAAGACACTCCACAGGCGCAGTTGTCCGCACGCTTCCTGGATCGCATAAAGAGTCCGGGTATTGTCAAAATTCCAGGCGCGCATGACGCCATGGCTGGTCTGGTCGCCCAGTCCACGGGATTCGACGTCCTCTATCTTTCCGGGGGAGCCTACACGGCCAGCCGCGGGTTGCCAGACGTCGGCCTAGTCAGCGCTCCCGAAGTCGCCCAACGCGCCCAGGACATTGTCCGGGCCACCAATCTCCCGCTCCTCGTCGACATTGACACTGGCTTCGGCGGCATTCTGAACGCCGCGCGCACCGCCAAAGAAATGGCGGAAATGCGCGTGGCCGCTGTGCAGATAGAGGACCAGGATCTTCCAAAAAAATGCGGACATCTCAATGGCAAAAATCTAGTGCCCGCAGATGAAATGGCCGCGAAAATCCGCGCCATTCGGGAGACAGTGCCTTCGCTCGCCATTATCGCCCGGACAGACGCTTATCTGGTAGAGGGGATGAACGCGGCAGTCGAACGGGCCCTGCAGTATATGGAAGCGGGGGCGGATGGCATTTTCCCCGAGTCTTTGGATTCGGAAGAGGCATTCGCCCTCATGGCCCAGAGCGTCTCGGCGCCTCTGTTAGCCAATATGACGGAATTTGGCCGCACCCCGTATTTTACCGCTCAGCAATTCGAAGCATGGGGTTATAAAATGGTGCTGTACCCCGTCTCCTCTCTCCGCATAGCCGCCCATGCCTATGAGCGCCTCTACCGGGTCTTGATGGAAGAAGGCACACAGCAGTCTCTTCTGGACGACATGCAGACCCGAAAGGAACTCTACGGCCTCATCCGCTATTGGGACTATGAAGCGCTGGACTCGCATATCGCGCGTACGATTTTGCCAGGAAAAGATTCCTTGGAATAAGCGCCGTGAAGGGTCCAGAACAGTTCTGGACCCTTCACGGCTTGTTTTTTTGCCGTCACACTTCATCCAGGGCCCGGATCACGTGGTCCAAAGAAGCTTTGGCGTCCCCGAAGAGCATGGATGTTTTAGGATTGGTATACAGAGGATTGTCAATGCCGGCAAACCCCGGGCTCATTCCCCGTTTCAATACGACCACACGCTTCGCCTGGTCGACATTCAAGATCGGCATGCCGTATAGAGGGCTGCTCGGCTGATTGCGCGCCGCGGGATTCGTCACATCGTTGGCGCCAATAACTAGCACCACATCGGTCTGGGGAAACTGCGGGTTAATCGCGTCCATCTCATACAGCTGGTCATATGGCACCTCTGCCTCGGCCAGTAGGACATTCATGTGCCCGGGCATGCGCCCCGCCACCGGGTGGATGCCAAACCGCACGGTTACCCCTCGCTCACTCAATTTCTCCGTCAACTGCCGCACTTCTTGCTGCGCGCGCGCCACCGCCAGCCCGTAACCGGGTACAATGACAACACTCCGGGAGTAGGCCAGCATCGTCGCCACATCGTCCACAGTGGCCGACTGAACGACCCCTCCCCCGCTGGCCTCCACACCAGCCGCTCCCGGCGCGACCTGGCCGAACGCCCCAAACACAATGTTGTGAATGGGCCGGTTCATAGCCCGGCTCATCTGCTGCGTGAGGATGGTCCCAGATGCGCCTACCAGAGCCCCCGCAATAATCAGCACATTGTTGGACAAGAGGAAGCCGGTCGCTGCCGCTGCCAGACCGGTGAGGGCATTGAGCAGTGAAATCACTACGGGCATGTCAGCCCCTCCAATGGGCAGCACCAGCAGCAATCCCGCCAGAGCCGACAGGAGAATATACAGGGCCAGCAGGGGTAGTGCATGGATTCCCCCCGACACAATCATGTCGATCCCAAAAATCAAAACAATCACAAGCAGTACGGCGTTGACAATTTTTTGACCGGGAAATGTTACGGGTCTGCCCCGGACCCATTCCTGCAGTTTTGAAAAAGCCAGCAGACTGCCGGTAAAACTGATCGAACCAATTAACACGGTGAGCAGGGCGGTTATCGAAGCCGCGGCTGAGGATACCCCGTGAATCCACTCCGAATGAAGTTCTCCGATAGACACCAGTGCGGCCGCGCCGCCCCCCATGCCATTAAAGAGCGCGACCATCTGCGGCATGGCCGTCATGCGCACTTTCCGGGCGGCATACCCTCCCGCCACCGCGCCCAACACCAGCGCCAAACCAATCCACA
>JAKAAS010000487.1 GCA_021802225.1 Bacillota bacterium | reverse complement strand
ACTGGACATTTTGGCATCCACACTGGCTATCATACCAATCTTTACCCCCGGTTGGCGAGACTATGCTCCATTGGAGACAAGCGTGGCTGACACACGTCCGGTTTTGGTGGCGACGGGGCTGACGAGCGGGATTGGCCACGCCTTGAGCGAGTTGCTGGGAGGGACCTGGCGAATTGTTGGGGTCAGCCGGAATCCTCCCGCGGAATACGGAGACGATGGGGACTGGATCCGGACGGACCTGTCTGTTCCGGGCCTTGCCGCTGCCGCGGTGACAGAGGCTCTTCACTGCCGGAAGATAACCCGGGTCCATGGAGTGGTTCACCTGGGCGGTGTGGTGTTCAGTGACCAGGCGGTGGCGACCACCGGATATGAGTGGGAATACACCATCGCTGTCAACCTGCGCTCGGCTTTTGAATTGACCACCGCGCTGAAACCAGTGTTGGTGTCTGGGGCCAGCATTGTGTTAGTCTCGAGTGTGGATGCCAAAATGTCCAGTACAGCGGGACCTGCGGCAGCATACGGTGCCGCCAAGGCTGGACTTAACGGGCTGATGAGGCATTTGGCCGCTGAGTGGGGGCAGGACGGGATTCGTGTCAACGCCGTGGTGCTGGGAGCATTGGGAGAGGGGATGGGTGTGAAACATCCCGCGACGGAAGCCGAACTGCTTCCTCATATTGCGCTCGGCCGTTTGGGCACCGCAAGAGACGCCGCACAGGCCATTCGGTTTTTGCTGGATCCTGAGGCCTCTTCTTACATCACGGGCACAGAGATGGTCGTCGACGGCGGGCTAAATATTTCCTACTAAATGGGGTGGATGCATTTGGTGCAGGTTGAAAATGTTCGGGCGCACTTGTTTGCCCCGAAATGGGAGCCGTGGATTGTCAGCGCGCTGGCTATGGTCACCGGAGTGGTCGGTGGACTGGGCGCAGTTGTGTTCCGCTGGATGATTCAAGTGGTCCATACTTTGTTGATAGGGGACACTCTGTCCGCGGGCCATCTGGGCCTGGTGGTGTTGGGGCCTGCCATCGGGCTGGTGATTGTGAGCCTCATCACCCATTACGGTGCACCGGAAGTGAAAGGGCACGGTGTCCCGCAGATTCTCGAGGCGCTGGCGCTGCATGGCGGGAAAATCCGGCCGCGGGTCGGGATATTTGGAATTATCGCCCCGGCGGTGACGATTGGGAGCGGCGGCTCGGTTGGGCGAGAAGGACCGATTGCCCTCATTGGAGCGGCTTTCGGGTCGACAATGGCCCAGGCTTTAAAACTCTCGGAGAAATACACGACTCTTTTGCTGGCGGCGGGGTCCGCAGCAGGCATTGGCGCTACCTTCAATGCGCCTATCGCGGGCGGATTTTTCGGTCTGGAAATCATTCTCGGCAGCTACCAGATTGGCGCCGTGGTTCCGGTTTTCCTTGCCTCTGTCACTGGCACGACAGTTTTTGACACCATTATGGGCAGTCAGGCTGTCCTCCAAACGCCTCCTTATCACGTCATCAACCACTTTGCTCTGTTGTTTATGATGGTGCTGGGGCTGATTATTTCGGTAGTGGCTGTGCTTTATACCAAAGGCCTGACATTTTCCGAGGACTTTTTCAATCACTTGAGAATTCCTTTTTGGCTTAAAGCTATAGCAGGTGGCTTGGTGGTCGGGATCATCGGTTTATATTTGCCCCAGGTGCTGGGGGTGGGATACCCCACCATGCACTTGGCCCTCACCAATCAGATTTTATGGGGCAGCATGATTGTGCTGTTTATCGCCAAATATGTGGCCACGCTCTTAACCATTGGCGCGGGAGGGTCTGGGGGAGTGTTCGCTCCCTCTTTGTTTTTGGGGGGGATGGTTGGCGGCGCTTTTGGCAATCTCCTTTATGCCATCTCGCCGCAACTGGCGCCTCACCCGTCCATCTATGCCATCGCGGGGATGGCTGCACTGTTCGCGGCGGCGGCGCAGGCGCCTTTTGTCGCCATTACCATACTGCTGGAAATTACCGGAGACTATCACCTGACCGCGCCTGTGATGGCATGCGCCGTGATCAGCTTTCTAACCTATACATTTTTCACCCGCGATTCCATGTATACGGTCAAACTGCATCGCCGGGGAATCAAGATTCTGCGTGGCGATGACGTCAGACCGATGGCCGCCATATCAGTGCAGGCAGCGTTGGAGCCTCTTGGGGGAACGTCTATCCGGCCCGCTGCGGCTGTTTCGGAAGCGTGGCAGAAAATGACGCGGCTCAACCGGTCATTTTTACCCGTAGTCAGCCGTGCGTCGGGATTGGAAGGGATTGTCACCATGCGCGATATTGTGGCGGCGATGCAATCGAAGGAGCGGAACACGACCGTGGAGAATATTATCCAGCCGCTTCCCAAGCCCATGGCCAGCAATGAATCGCTGGACGAGGCCATCCGTTATCTGTCAATGTACAATATGGCGGTGTTGCCGGTTCAGGACGCCGCCACGCATCGCATTGTGGGTGTCATTACCCAGTCAGGGGTGCTGAAGGCCTACAACGCATCGGCTGTACACGCAGTGGATACAGCGCACCAGGTGGAGAGCCTGAAACAGGAGAACGACGGGTTGTTCGTTGAAATGGAATTGCCCGCTGCCTCTCCGGCTGTCGGACAAGCTATTCAGGATCTCGCCTTGTCAAAGAATGCTCTCATTGTATCCGTCTCCCGCAAGCAGGGCGCCATGATCCCGCACGGGTCATTTGTGCTGGAACCAGACGATCGCCTGCTGGTTTATGTCGTGCCGGCCTCTGACCGCCAGAGCATTATTGATCAGCTGAAGGCCAAGGAGATTGTCGCCTACCAGGGAACCTGAGCAGGGCAGTGAGTAGGCGGCCGGCGCGAGTTT
>JAKAAS010000486.1 GCA_021802225.1 Bacillota bacterium | reverse complement strand
TTGCTGTTCACATATTGAGGGGGGCTTCTAGGGACATGTTATGGAAATGGATGGGGCTGTTCGCCGGATGCGCTGCCGTTGCCGCGGGGTGCGGAATAGCAGTCTCCAAGGCACCGGGTCCAAGCATTCCTCCCTCTTCTAGGGAGATTGCTTCACCTGTTCCCCCACGCTCCAAATCGCTCCCAGCGCCAAAGATTTCAAAATCCCAGCTGGCCATCCTGTTTGGCGCCGAGATTCCGGCGGCCCCAATTCCCTTGCCAAGCGTGGCAGCGGGACCGGAGAAGCTGGCGCTTCCTGTACACAACATCCGCGCGACTTACGGCGCAACCGAGTCTTTCGCGCCCCTGCCAAAGAATGTGCCGATGGCCGTCAGGCCATCCCAGTCTGCCTATTTAGCCTATGCAGTTCCCCTCGGCGGCACCAGGGCCATCTATGTGCCTGCCCCGCCAGGAATGCGCTCGCAAGCCGGGGTGGGGGCCGACGGATCTTTGGCTTTGAGCCTTCAGCACGGCAGTGTCTCCATCACCGTAAGTGATACCCCGGCCTGCGTGGGATGCGCCGTAGATGGGGCTGCAGGCATCTTTCCCGCGGCCACCCGGCAGTCAGGACAGTACGGCGACCCCTATAGCGGTCCTGCCCTCTCTGCGCTCCGCTCTTTGATATCCTACCGTTTTGAGAGCTCCCACCTCTTCATAAAGGCGTACCAGATGCGTACGGGCCGCGACGTCTGGGGCCTCGAGGACTTCAGCCTTAGAGACGAAGACCGCCCTGGCGGCATTCTCTTCATGGTGTCAGTCAGCGGACCCGCCCAGAGCCGGGAATTAGCGGATACCGTCTTATCCGACGTGTACACCCAGCTAGACGGCGCGCATGGCTAGGCCCTGCAGCAAGAACATTGTCTATTGATAGGGAAAACTCTTTGTATTCCCAAGCAATGCGGTGACCCGTCGCAATTTTTCCCTGAGCGCACCGCCCGTGATCTCTGCTTTGTGCCCAATGAGACATTACGGGCCCGCCTTCAATTTCTGAACGTATTCTTCCAGGAATTCTTTGGCTTCGCTCACACTGTTGAGCAACTTGGCCACCTCGTCCGCTTCAGACCAATCAATGGATGAAGCCAAGCTAATATTTCGGAAAAAAACATTGCGCAGAAACTCCGGCGCCCGGGATACCCCGATGTCGGCGACCTCCCGGTGGCCCCTTTCCGTCAGAGAGTAAATCTTTTTCTTTCCTTCGACGCGAAAAGCAATAATACGCTGATCTTCGAGCTCCTTAAGATGAGGATAAACATTGCCGGGAGAGGCAGAAACGCCGCTTCCCCGGCAAAATTTGATAAACCCGTAGCCAGTAAGTTCACCGTTCTGCAGTAAGTAGTTTAAAATCATCATCCGGATGAAGGCCTGCCGCGCCATCTGCTGTTCACATCCTCGCTTGCCTCTTGGAAGAGGTACACCTCACATTCAGGGTACACATCCCCAAACTAATTTTCAAGAAAGTGGCCATTGACAATCAACGCCTCATTGTGTATCTCTTAAGATATATCTTATTAGATATTCAAGTGCCTGTTTTTACCTGTTACTGAACGGAGGATAACACAGCATGTGGGAAATATACGCAAGGTGGATTGCTCGCCTGAAGTGGGCCATTGTCATTTTCTGGTTTGCGGTTGCTCTGGGAATAACGCAGTTTCTGCCCAACCTGGGCACGGTAGTGGCTCACACCAGCACCAATTATCTCCCCGCGCAGTCCCAGACTGTCAAAGGCCAAGCGCTCCTAAGCCGGGTCAATCCGCAGCAGTATGCCAAGAGCACAGGGATCATTGTCTTCCACAACGAGAACGGAATTTCTTTTCAAGACCAGCAATATTTCGAAAAGATACTGTCAGATATCAATGCCCACCGTGCGCATTACGGGATCCGCTATGTTGACGATCTGCGCAATGCTTCAAGCGCCTTATCGTCCACGTTCATAAACTCCCGCCACACCACAGAAATTGCCGCGGTGGGCTTCCGCCAAAGCGAAGTGAGTACGGCTACCGCGACGGCGATTTCCCGTCTGAAAGCCGCTCTGAATCATCCACCAGCCGGCTCGCGTGTCTATTTGACGGGTGAAGCGCCCATTCAGCAGGATGAGATCCAGCTTTCGCAGGCTGGGGTCAAGAAAACTGCCGCGGTGGCCATCACTCTCGTACTGGTTGTTTTGCTGCTGGTGTTTCGGTCTATCGTGGCGCCTTTTATGGTGCTGGCGTCGATTTTGCTTTCCTATCTCATGTCGGCGGGGCTGGTCGCGTTCTTTGCCGAACACGGGTTGCCCGTATCGAGTTTCACGCAGATGTTTCTGATTGCCATTCTGTTTGGAGCAGGCACCGATTATTCCATCATTATGATGAACAGGTTTCGGGAAGAACTGGCACGCCCCGGCGGGGACAAAGAGCACACGGCAGTGGCCTCGGCGTACAAAGCGGTAAGCAAGACGGTTCTTTTCAGCGCTTCAACCGTGCTGGTATCATTCGCCGCGCTGGGGTTGGCCAAGTTCGGACTGTACCGCAGCGCCGTCGGGGTGTCGGTCGGCATGGCCGTCGTCCTGCTGACCAGCCTCATATTCCTCCCCGCCTTAATGAGTCTGTTGGGTCCGTGGACATTTTGGCCAACACGCGCGGCGGCCAGGGGCCACCAGCCCTCCAAGTTTTGGGACGCAACCAGCCATGTGGCTGTGCACCGCCCGTGGCTGACGGTGTTGGCCTTGCTGGTGGTCTTGCTTCCCGTCGCCATGCTGTTTACCAATCAGCGATCGTTCAATCCACTTGACGACATCCCGTCCTCTCCCTCAGCTGCAGGGTTCCGCATCGCGTCCCAGTCT
>JAKAAS010000008.1 GCA_021802225.1 Bacillota bacterium | reverse complement strand
CAGTCCCAACCCGGAAGTCGCAGCACCAATCGAGGGGGACATCATACCTCCCGAAAAGAAGTTGGCCAGTTGTTTGAGTAGACTTAAACTCGCTTGACTGGTGAGTGATGGTGTGTCGGGGTGCGAAGTCTTTGGAGATTTAATCGCTTGGGACAGTAAGTTTTGATAGTACTGGGTTACGGAAAGAGAACTGGGCAATGTAAGACTAGATTGTGTGCCGGCTTGGGGGTGTCCTGGGGTGTATGATCCATACGCTCCTGAGGCGAGCATGGAGGCGAGTTTTTGGGCATACGCGGGATCGGAGGCATATCCTGAACTCTGCAAGACGGCTAACAGCGTTCCTATTGGTGCCCCACTGTGGGCTTGCGCTAACAGTTGGTCATAGTTTGAGTTTTGAGTATAAAAGGCCGTATCTGCTTTGGCAAATCCCATCAAAGACCCAAACCCGGCGTACTTTGAGTCGGGTCCGGCCCCATAACTCCCCCATGGCTTAATCCCCCCGAAGTTGTAATTTTCCGTGGCAGCTTCAGACGTACCGTTGGCCGACTCTAAAGACCACTGGGCCAGTAGGAAGGGTTCAGGCAGTCCGGTATGTTGTGAGACGTAAGCCGCATACGGGGCCATTTTAGAGGCGAACGGGGACAAGTGGGTTCCCTTGACACTCGACCAATTCAGATACCCGGCACCACTGGTTGCAGTTCCTGGACTGGATGTACTGGGTGATCCCAACGAGTGAAGCGATCCAATAGCAGCATCCAGAGCCGCCATCCCAGCACCAAATGTATTACCAATGGCCGCCATTTGTCCGGTGGGGGAAAGCACATTGGGCAGCCATTTTCCTGATTGGGACAGGGCGTAGGCCCCCCCACCGGCCAATCCTAAGCCCCCTAACAGTTCAGCAATTTTGCTGGTGTTGGTCGCTGTGGCTGCGGCTCCCTGTGCAGCTTGCTCTTCACATGGTGAGCATCCCCCCATACCTGCACCACCTAAGGGCGAGCCACCACCGCCCCCATCACCGGGGGGAGATCCGCCCCCACCAAAGATTTTGTTCCAGAGGGCTTTTGCGCCCCCAAAGACCCCCAACGCGCCTAAGGTGCCGCCCCCCATTTCGAGAATATGGGATAAAACGTTGGTACCACCCCCTACCCATGGGCCGAGGTGGTGGGCTAAATTGATGGTGGCATTCCCTACGGTCATTTCCGCATTTTGAATTTTACCGAGTTCATGGAGGACTTCGGTGTAATAACCCGAGGGAGGACCGGGGGGTTTGAGGGGTTTGTTTCCCCCACCCGGCTTCTTGCCATGCTGTGTGTCTTTTGCTTGCGCTAAGGCTGTTGCCGGGTTGAAGTTAGGGTTAGAGAATTCTTTATACAAATCCACCCCCGACATCCCAAACGCATTTTTGGTCAACAATCCTTGGGCATGCAGCATAAAGGATGTTTCCCCCTGCGTCATCGCAATCTGATGTAATTGAGGAATCAGCATTTTCAGTTCGGCGGGGGTGACCCGTCCGGCATTCGCATTCGCAATCAGAGTGGGTAACGATCCCACATTGCCCCCGTGGGTGGCGGCATAGTCTTGGGTGTAAAGCTGAGCCGACATGAGATTCAGGTTCGATCCATGTCCAAACATTGACTCATAACTGGACAGGGATTGCTGTCGTTCGGCGGGAGTCATGCCCGCACCCTTATAAAGATTCATCATTAAATTGGTATATTCGGGGGCAGCCGTGGTCGTTTGATACGAAGAGGTCAGGGCGGTTTGCATTCCCGCTATCCCTTGAGCAATGGCTGTGTTACTCATGCCGGTTTGTTGGGCGGTTTGCATAATCGATGTGAAGAGATCGGTCGGGGATTGGGTGCTTCCCCCGCCGACTGCCTGCCCCGCGACTTGCGCCGCGGTGGAGGCTGAGAGTCCTAAATAGGATGCAAATTTGTAGGTTTGTGCAGCATCTTTAAAAAGGAATGCCGCGCCTTGCACTCCCGCGAATGAGGACTCCAGCCCGGCAGTCTGCGCCACTTCCGGCGCGGCCAAGTGTTGCTTATGGGCTTCCGCTAATAATCCCGTGATCGCAGACTGTGCTCCGACACCCACGTTTTGCCCCAAAGCTCCGGCTTGGAGGTCGTATGGCATAGCCTGCTTCCATGCGTTTGCATAGAATGAGAGGTCCCCCATTTGTGCATAAGGGCCGCCGATCCCCGACGCCATGTTGCCGATAGCTTCCCCCGCCAGATAGCTCACGACGCCTCCGGCCAGTGTTCTCCCAATACGGGGCGAAGAAGAAGTCGCAGCGGGGGCATTATTCAGCTTTTGCATGGCTTCTTGAGCTAACTGATCACTGGAAGCCGCGCTTTCCAAGAGATATTGCGCTTGAATAAAGTTTTGGTTGGTTTTAGCACTACTACGGGTGCGGGATTCCTGAATCGAGGCAATTTCTTGCATCAAGAGTTCGGGGTTATTTGCTAGGTCGGGACTCCGTGAAAGAATTTCGTCTTTAATAGCTGAAGGGCGGGTAGACTGTCCAAAAGCGGCATTCATGGCTTCGGGCTTTTGCAGAATTTCTGCCAGGGTTTGTCCGGTTTTTGTCCCCGCGCCATACTTCTGCTGAAATTCTTGGGTAAAGAGTTGCGAGGTGCCTTGCAAGGTTTTAATTTCTTGCTGAATGGCGTCTTGGAGATAGGGGGTTTTGCCCTGTACGCCTAATTGCGTCAGATGCTGTTGGAGAGACCCGACGGCACTTTCATATGAATTCCGCGTGTGGTGGTTCAGGTTTTGCATTTGGGACATCGTGCCCATTTCATGCAAAAAGATGCCTTCGGCGGGGGCAATCTGATCAAATCGGAACTGTTGCAGTTGTTGCTCGTAACTTCCTTGTACTGGTTCATAGCCCACCGAAGTCGGGCCAGTATTTCCCCCCGCGCTGTGCGAGGTAGACCCACCGGGATTAATCGGAGGGATATAGAACGAAGATTTGGGCGGGGGTGATCCCCCCGCCGCTTGTCCTCCGGTGACCGTCGAATAATTCGGGGACGAAAAGGCTCCAGGATTCACGGGAGGAATATAAAACGATCCCCCTCCTCCCGCGCCACCTCCAGGCACAGTCGCGGCGACACTCGATACCCCACCCATTTCCGTCCGCAACGCTTGGGTAGCGCGGTTGAGTTCCGCAATAATTCCCGACAAATCCGTCCGCAATCGGGTGATGGTGGACGTAAGACTATTTGCAAGGGTGGATTCAAACTCGGAGAATCCCGTTTTAAGCGCATCAAGTTCCCCACGAATATTGTCTAAGGCTAGATTGACTCCGAGTGTCAGGGCTGAGGTATCCGCTTCGAATCGGACCTTGTAAGGGCCTATTCCACCGATGGGGGGGAGTCCCCCGCCTGGTTTCTGGGTATCATTTGCCATTGGGGTTCCCCCTCCCTTTCAGTGATGAGGATTCATTTCATTCAAAAGATTGGTTGACATTCCGGAGAGTCTTATGTACAATGGGTTGTCAGGATTCTGATCTGACACCGAGCGGGGAGGACTTAAACAATGGTGTATTCACTTAACCACCTACGTATACCCTCCCCGCCCGGTGCCAGGGCAGATACTTAATCGAACTTGTGTTAACTCAATAGTGTGGGTATACGTTTGCTCTGGAAGAGCGTCCCCTGGCGCAATGCGGCGGGGGGATCTTCTTTTTTACCGATCAAACAAATGGGTATCCCCCAACATCCCCGGATCACTGAGTGTCGGAATCGTCGAGGCTTCGTGCCATCCCGGAATCGTATCCCGACCCTGATGGTGCAACAACGATAAATCCGGCGGGGGGGAAGACGTCTCATATACCGATCCATTTTGGTTAGGCCGACTGATCGCCTCAATCGTTTCCAAAATGGCGACCCACTCCGCCACACTCAACGTCTTCCAATCCCCCAAACTTTGCAGGAATCCGGGAATCCAACTGGTAGCCGGATTACTCTCCGGCCCCGGCGGATGCCATGCGTGCCCCACGTGCTGTGCGATGCTTTTCCATGCGGGGTGACTCAGGAGCGTCTTCCACGCCTTCGCGAAAGGATTCCTCCAGTTCCACCAACGCTTTCAAGTAGGCCCCCAAAAAGGCATTCCATTTCGCCCGAGACCACTCTTGCATAAAGGCTTGCGTATCAAAGTCGGCGGGGGGAGTGACCACCGTTTGAGAAAACGTGGCAAAATAGGAGTAGAACGATGTGGTGCTTTCGGAGAGATCATCAATACGTAAGGGCACACTGGAGGGATTCAAAGCATTGTTGCGTCGGAGATATTCAATCAACAAGCGGTCGCGTTCCATCGCGATCATGAGTTCGACATCCGCCGACCGCTTGTTGACTTGAAACGTCCCATAATCTTCGACCGTCATGGGAAAGCTCATTATTCATCATCCTTCGGAATTCATGTTAGGGAAAGAAATTACTCCACACTCTTGTAGAGGGCGGTCAGGTTTTGTACGGTATACTGCCCGTTGGCCCATGTGACATCAAAAGTCGAAGGTACCACACCATAGAAGGTCGTATCCGGTTGTTGGGTCACAAGGTTCATCACGACCACGCTCAAAGCTCCCGAAAGCAAGATATTCGCGGCGGGGTATCCCAAGATCCCCACGGGACCATTGGATTGCGGAGTACCGGTAAACCAACTCCCGGCATACAGGACGCCTCCATTGGCCGTCAACGAGCCCCGGAAAGCCATCGGCTGAATGTCGGCGGGGAGAATCAACCCCAATGCCATGAACGGCTGAGGGCTATAGGAATCGTTGCGGGACATCCGCGACACATACCCAATGACTTTGCCGTTAATGACCAAGTACACCTGGGTACCCTGTTCAACCGCAGCCCCATACCCTTGGACATTAATGGATGGTCCGACGGGTTGTGTCGGGGCGGTTAAAGTAATTGCCATAATTGTATCGCCCTTTCCTTAAAGTCCGACCGGAATGGTCAGTTCCAGATTAAAGACCATACCGTTGGTGGGAATGGGAATCGCGACTTTAATGGGGATGAGTTCGTATTCAGGATTGCCCCCAATGGAGGTAATATTGGTAATCCGCTGAAAACTGGCAATCCAGCCCCAATCTTCGGCCTTTTTCAGCAGACTGTTGAGGTATCCCATGCGGGCGCCCAATGTCGCGGTTCCATAGTTGACCTGTCCGATGAGACCCCCTTGGTTTTGGGTCCTCCCCGCCGCCGTTTCCCGAATTAGATAGAGGCGCAAGGTATCAGCCGCATTGACAATGGACTCTTCCCGGTAGTAGAGATTGACATGGTCACCTGACGTGGTGACTCCCCGCGCTATCACAATCTGGCCTAAGGCGTTGACCATGGGAATGGCGACATTATTCTCCAAGTACTGGGTAATCTGTGGGGCTGAGGGGACACTCCCCAATGCTTTAATATTCAAGACCTGGTTGGTAAGGGCATTGGGAGCCCCAATCGAGGCGCGTAATCCGGCATAAATCGCGGCCAACATATAACTAGGGAAATGGGTATAACTGAGGGTATAGTCATAATCCCAGAAGTCCAGCCCGGTATTGATAATGCGTTGCGACGCGAATTGAGCACTGCGTTGCACGGCATCTGTATAATTCGGATTACTGCTTCCCCCGATAAACAATTCACTGAGCATCGCGGGAAAGGTTTCGCTTCCCGTGGTGACGGCATTCGCAAGGGGGGCAATAAATTCATTCACGGAGGTGAGGGCAACCGTATACCGAGGAAAGGGATGCATGGTTGTGAGGGCATTGGCCACCGCGCTCCACTGAGTGGCTGTTTGACTGCCGTCTTCCCCACCGAGAAAATTCGTCAAGGCCATGGCCACGGGGGAAACCAACGTCCCGGCAGGGACGGTCGGGGTTGCATACCCCAAAGATTGAATATATGTGACAACGGCCCCTAAGTTGGCGGTAAAGGTATAGCCACTGGTTCCCAATAAACTTTCATTACCCGAGGTATCCAACAGATACCCCGGAATGCTGGCCGAGACGGACGATGTGGTACTGGCGACATAGCCTTGTTGCACATTGAGTAACGCGACTAAGGCATTGACTTGGGTAATCGCAATATTTTGGTTAACCGATCCATCGGTTTGTCCCGATAACAAGGACACAAAAGCGGGACCACTGATCGGCGAAGGTAAGGAGGTCGGGGTACCGGACAGGGTAATGGTATAGGATTGATTGGTACTCGTGGTGGCGGGGACACTAGCGATGTAGGAGTAGCCTTGCGTTCCCGATAAATACACATCATACGTAAAGGCTCCCGTGACGGCACTCCATGTCGTATTAATGGCATTCTGTGTACCACTGAGCGTAATGGTGGTGGCTTGGCTTAACGCAAGGGAGGCCGCATTTTTGACATCGACCACGACGCCATATGTCCCGGTCGGGAGTTGTCCGGTTGTCCCCGCCGTGAGGGTCGTGGTTCCCATAGTCAAACCGTTGGTCACCGATCCCGAAGCGGTCGTGGCATTGCCGGTATATTGCACCGAAAAAGCTGGCCCGAGTCCCGATTGTGTAAAGGTCCGATTCGCATAGCCATCCACAAAGGTCACCGTTTGATTCCCCGCCGATCCCGCAATGGCAAGCGCAAACTGATTGGTATAGGCCCCAGAATCGTTAGCTTGGAGGGTAAAACTGACCTGACCGCTATTGCCATAGACCGTTAAGTAACTGGGGGTGGCGGGATCCGTGCGCCAGACGGCGACACTTTGGGCTCCCCCTTTTTGGGTGGCAAAGTTATAGGCATTGAGGAGATCCCCTCCGCGGAGGTGTCGGGCAGCACTGGCCGGGTCACTAAAGGTGAGGACTTGCCCGGGGGCTCCCCCCACTGAGGATCCCACCAAGAAGACCAAGCCTTCATTGCCTTGACCGGGAAGGGTCAATCCATTGGGGTCCACAAACGTATACGCCCCCGGAATTGCTAAAGACTGGTTATCATAAAAAACCGGCATTAGGGTAATCCTTTCTCTTTGAAATACACACAGAACCACTTAAGGCGTTGTGAGTTGGGCGTTGGAGAGCGGGGCAATAATCAACTCGAACCGGTCAATCCGGGTACGGGCATCGGTTTCTGGGATTCCCGCTACGGGGACCGTTGCAGAGAAGGTACACACGGATCGGACCATCAAGTGGCCTCCCGGTTGTTGAGTGGTTTCGGTGATTCCCCCCGCGCTCCAATGGGGGAAGTACAGACCATAACCGGCGGGGGGAGGCTGCACTAACACGTTGTAATTTTCCGTGAGGGTTTGCATGTAGGTTTGCACCAGTTGATCCAGAAAGACTTCCCCGCCGCTGGATTGGGGGACCTCAAACACGACTTGGGCTTCATCGTGCCAGTAAGAGAGTTGCACGGGTTCGCCGTTGTTGGTTTGTCCCATATTCCCAAGCCACCAAAAACTTTGAGGGACTCCCCCACTGCGATTAATCGCCATCACGGGGCGATCCACAATCTCGGTGCCGAATCCCCGAATGACAGTAATCATAGCCGGATCTGTGGATTGCACTTCGGCGGGGGGATCCTGAATCAAATACCCCGCTTGACGGTACATCTCCGGAAGAATCGAGGAAAGGATGGTAGTGAGCATTAGATGAGATTCCCCCCGCCGATTTTACTTTCTCCAAAGAGGTGTTCAATCTGCGCAAACAGGCCCCATTGTCCCCCCGGAAAACTCACATAATCAAACACCGGCTTGGTCCACCATGCCGCCGGATTCGCTGCCACAGATTCGCGGGAAATAAACCGAAAAGGCGACGCCCCCGTATTTTTCCAGTGGTAAGCGGTCTGATTGCTTCCCGGCATGGTTTGGTACAATTCGGGTGGGGGTTGTTGCCCGGCATTCCACAACAATCCCGCCATCGTGAGGTATTTGCCCATATTCGGGTTGTTTTGCGGATTCGGCGGGGAAGGAATATACACCGTTTTCGTCTCTTGCCCATTGAGCAACATTTCAGCTAAGGGTTTTCCGGCTCGCGCCATATAGGGCAATTCGGCGGTGTCCGTCAACTGATCAGATCGCGCATTCAAGATCACTTCGGATCCATTCTGTTCCACGGGGGCTAAGTGACTCTGCAACGCAATATCCGCATGACCAAAGGTTTCTGCGACGGTGGTCAGCATATAGGTCAGCACATCCGTACCGACTTGAGATGCTTCTTGCGTGGAGAATGCCCCCTCTAAGGTAGCGTGCATGGACTACCACTCCCATCCCGGCACTTTCCCTGCTAATGCTTGCCACATATCGGCCCCCATCAAGGTCCGCTCTTGGAGCGTAATTTGCCGAGGCCATTCCTGTTCGGCAAACACCCGCATTTCGGGGAGGGCAGTCAGCAACGTATACACCGGAGCGTACCGCCATGTCAGGGAGACCGTGTGCCCTTGATACCCGAGAAGAGGAGGAGACCATTGGATTTCCCCCGCTGCGACAGTATACAGTCCTGGGTCTACCGTGCTCCCATCTAATGCCATCGATTCGATAGCCATAATCGGACGCGACAAACGCGTTTGGCCCACCGGTACCGGATCGGTCAGGGTGGCTAAGGCTTCCACAGCGATAATCAAATCATGGTCACTGACCTGACTGTAGGCCGGATTCACCGAACCATCTTGCTGGCGTGGGAAGACAAGCCACGTCGCTCGCCCTTGCACTTCCATGCCCGTCTGATCCCACGAGATCAATTGTTCCATACGCTGCATGACCGACCCGGTAATCCATTGCGCGGGGAGATATTGATAGCCCGCTTCGTCGTGACGCTTACAGTTGGGGTCTAATGTCGCTGCCCGAATCGGTTGTCCTTCGTAATGCGCATAGCAACTGCAAGGTCGGGCGGGAACCCACCATACTGCCTGTCCGCCAATATCGACCAGGGCTCCAAAATCATCTCCCGAAAACCACTCCCGAATTGCCATGCCGGGTTACTCTTCCTCAGGAAAGCAGTCTAAACAGACCCAGTGGGTGTCTTTCCACGTTTTATGAGCAGTACACAGAGCACAACGCGGGGGGTCTAACAGTAAAGTGGAGTCGCACCCCGCCTGTTGCGGTTGGACCCACATGGCCTTACGAATATCGCGGGGGGAGAACTTCAATTAAATCAACTCCAGTTTCCATATCGCTTCCGGTTCTAAGGCTGAAGCATGAAACATAATCGCTTTCAAATCTTGATTCACCCCATCTAACCAGACGGTTGTGGTCTCGGGTGTTCCATTCGATTCAATCCGAATACGGGGAGATTCTGCGCGGGGGGCATCTACTTCTTCGAGGAAAGCGCCACACCGTTCGCAGACCCACCCATTGCGATCAATCCATTCCACAAAGACATGGGGGCGTTTGTCGTAGTTACAGACCGGCATGCGTTGGCCGCGTTCATTCACGGCAGCCGTAATTTTTAACATCAGTGATCAACATCCTTTGACGAATACTCTAGGGGTTTGGGGGGGAGATTCTTCCCCGCCACCTCATAAAAAATATAGAGAGAATTGAGTTGACAAGGGGACTCTTTTCAAATACAATGGGTTTGTCATGAATCTGGTCTGACACCGAGCGGGGAGGACTTAAATGACCACGTATTTACTTATTTATCCACGTATACCCCCCGCCCGATGCCAGGGCAGACACTTAATTGGGACAATGTTAACTCAACAATCCGTGTATACGTTTGCTCTGTGGTGTTTCCCCCGCCGCAATTCGGCGGGGGAAAGTCTTCTATAAGGCAGTCAACTTATGCGCTTGCGCCGATCCCAAATACCGTGCGCGGGCATTGCGTAAGATTTGACCATACTCTTGCAGGTAGCGCGTCATCCGCCCAGTCAGTCCTTGGACGTCAGATCGGGTGGTAAATAACTGCTTGTAATGCACATTATCCACGGTCGTCATCACATCGGCCCGGCCTTTGGCAATGGCATCAGACAGCACCGGGAAGACCATCAAAGCCAGACGGAGTTCAATAGCTCGAATGAGTTGGGCGGGGATGGGCCACATCCCGGCAATATAATCTACAAAGATTAAGGCGGGCATATCCGTGAGGGTACCTCCGACTAGCATCACCATATAGCCCCCAGGCCCCAACACGACTTCGGAAATCGCGCCCTGCGGGGGGACCAGACGGATTTGTCCACTGAGCATCTGGGGCTTAATCCACGCGGGGGGGAACTGCATAATCATCTGTCCCGTCGGATAGACCATATTCATATTGAGAATCGCCATCACGGGGCCATACCGTAAATTCATCCAGCCCCAATGGTAAAAATCCGACGCATTGAAGTCGTATTCTCGTTCTTCGAGGTCGAAATCGACGCCGGGATTGAAGCCCCTCGCCAAGGCATCCGTCAAAATTACCCTGGGATAAATAAATCCCCCAAAATCGGCTTCCACCGCATCCAACGCCTGCCCGTAAAAGTGCTGATAAACGCTCAACCAATCCGGCCATCGGCTAATCAGGGAGTCAAAGCCAAACAAATGTCGCGCCCGAAACTGACTTTCGGAAAACGCGGGGGGAAAATTCAATACCGGAGGCTGATCCGCAAACCATCCCGGCACATAGGGGTTATAGAGGGGACTCCCATTGATATTCCAGTTGTACCCATTAGGCCCTTCGCCAATGGTGCCCCAAATTTCCCCGGACGGGTCCGGTTCCTCGGGGAACTGGAAGAATGTCCCTTGGATAATTTGCTGTTGGATGGATTGGGTGGGCGTCGCCGTCAAAGGTTCCGTATCCGCCGTGACAAAGCCGGTGCCGACATGGGACGGGTGTCCCGTTTGCTGACTCATATATTCGGCTGTGGCTCCCGTCATCGAGACGGGAGATCCATCCCCCCGCGGGGGCATCGGATAACTCTGATTGTCTAACGGTTCATTAGTGGAATTGACATACCCCACTTGCGGAATGTTGCCTTGAGAGATCCCCCCGCCGACCACCGCTTGAAGATCCTTGGGTCCATAGCGAGATTTGACTTCGTTAATGGCCCACTGCCGTTGGTCCCCGTTAATCGGAGGCAATGGATTGTACCGAGCTTGCATCCCTTGTGGCCCTAAGCGCTGTTTGGCCCATTCTTCCGGAGAAAATCCCATGTTAACCCCTCAAATCAAAAAATCCCCGCCCCAATGATCGGGCGGGGCATTCTTTACCAAAACAATAATCCGAGCCAGACTGTCGCACTTGCACTCGGGGCTGCACTAGGCGTCACCGTCCAAATGCAGTTCCCAATAGTCCCTCCGTCTCCCCCAATAGGAGCAGCAATCACTGCACGAGTACCACTCCCCGCATCAAGGGTCACGGTCCCAAAATCGGCTAAGGGAATGGTGTAAGTGGTTCCCCCCACCGTGACACTCCATGCGGGGGATAAACTCACCGACACATCCGATCCATTCCATGCGAGAAGGTAGCCCTGATCCGGCAAGACGTTGGCCCCGTAATTCCACGTCAGCGTAATCGGGGTAGTGCCCGACACGGGCAGCGTGCCAGACACCGGGTTAATGGCCCACAGGTTACGAAATTGAGCCCCCCAATGCTCGACCTGCCGAAACCCTTCGGTCGGCATCCCAAACAGAGCGGGATAGGCATTATAGGAGGTTTGATCGCGAGTTTGAGGGTCGGCATTCGGAAGAGTGCGGAAGTGGTTATCGGGATTTTTGGCGGCTTGATACAGGTTCATTGATTAACCCCCCGCCGCTTGATTAATATTTCAGGAGCAAGACCACGGTGTTGGAGGCCAACGCAGGGGAAGTCAAATACACATTGGTCGTATCCGCTTGTTGCGTCCGCCAGACTTCACCTTGCTGCGAAAGAATCGTATAATCGGTCGGGGCAATCGGATTGCCATTCACATCCGTCAGATTGTGCGCGAAACTCTGTTGAGTCCCCGTGGCCGTAATCTGGCAACTGAGCGTGGCATGACGCACCGAAGCCGCCCCAAACATATTCGGGTTATTAATCACGGTTCCCGGATTTAAGTTAAACGGAGTCGACGTGCCCGGAGCGTGGTCGGCAATCGTGTTTTGGGAATATAAGGGTTCTGTCGTGTTCGAAACAATACCCGTGTTCGCCATGAACAAATCGTCCTTTCATTAGTAAGCACTTAAAGTGACACTGACTGTCGGAGTCGTGCCACTCGCTGGTGTCAGAATCCCCTGCAATTGGGGAATCCCCCCCGGTAAGGGCACTTGTTGGGGTGTCCCCGAAACGGTCCATGATCCCCCCGCCTGCCAATCCGTCAAGGGATACCATGTGGCCCCGTTATCTGGGGAAGTATTCAGTTGCAAGGTGACATCCCCGCCGTGTGGATTGACCCACACCCGTCCTCCATTAAACAATCCCAGAAATGGTTGCTGAGGGATGGTGTAGGAGGAACTGATGGATTCATCACTGATCCACGGAGTCATAACCGGGGATTGGAGAGTAAAACTTTCTCCCCATTCATATCCCGGCACTGTATTCGTGAGAACCAAAGCCCCTGTTAACAGGTTTTGGAGAAAACTCGGGGAAGTTTGTACTGCGTTGAGCGGGGCATTGATGGTAGCTCCCGGCGCAATGGAAATGCCTCCCACATACAGGACACCCGCCGTGCTATTGTACAAGGAAATAGTGCCTTGCTGATACATGGGCTGCCTATCCCCTTTCTGAAAAAAGGCGGGGCGAGGCCCCGCCTTGGATTAAATACCGTCTTCAGTTGTGTTTTCTGGGTTAGCTGTAAGCGGCTGGTACGGCCTGTGTGGGCAATACACCACCAACCAAGTTCTTTAACCGCACATGGAACTGCGGCGCGGGGACAATCAACATCCCGAAAAATGCGGTAAAGAACCACTGCGCCATGGAAATCGGAGCCAAGTCGTATTTCTTGACTTCCCCTAGGCGTCCGAGGTGAATCGCACCCTTGTTCCGGTTCAGAATAAAGGCATCGTAGGTGCCGGGGATGTCGCTGTTCTCATCGGTCAAGGTAAAGGTGCCGGTTTGCGATCCTACGGAGTAGTCTCCCATAATCTGCATGTCTTTGTACTGCGGGGTGTAGGAAGACGAACTGAAGGGGTTCTGGTTGCGGAAAATCCGAATCCCCGTCACAGCAGGAGACACATTAATCGGGAGAGAAATCGTAACGGAATCCCCCGCCGCCACATCCACCAAAGCGGAAATCGGAGACGCTAAAGATTTCCCGGAACTGTTGATGTACTCATAGCAGTAGGCGTAGTATCCCGGAGCCGCCACATTGACACCACTCACGAATTGCGAGGAAGCATCTCCTGTGTTCACGGTCAACGTAGGAGCACTTGTCGGATTGGGGGGGGGGCATTTTGTCCGACGCCCA